>JANNXL010000511.1:0-3738 GCA_031409575.1 Hyphomicrobium sp. | reverse complement strand
GCGTTTACCTTAGCGAAAAACTCCGGGTAGTGACCGACACCCACGTGCTCGAACATGCCAACTGAAACGATACGATCGAACTTAGTTGTCACGTCGCGGTAATCGCGCAGTTCAAATCGCACGCGATCTGCCAAACCTGCCTTTTGGGCTTTTTCGTTCGACAGCGCGTGCTGTTCCTTGGAGAGGGTGACGCCCGTCACATCGACATCAACCATCGACGCCAAATAGAGCGCCATGTCGCCCCAGCCCGAGCCGATATCCAGCACCTTCTGCCCAGGCTTCAGGCTCAGCTTCGCCGCAATGAGCCGCAACTTGTTTTGCTGGGCCTGCTCAAGCGTATTCGTGTCATCGAGAAAATAGGCGCACGAGTACTGCATGCCCTGGTCGAGGAACAATTTGTAGAAATCATTGCCGAGATCGTAGTGATGCGCGACGTTCTTCTGCGCCTGACCGATGGGGTTTGCCTGCTGAAAACGCTTCAACCCGCGCGAGGCCGTCTTCAAAACTTTCTGCAGCGGGTAGGAGCCCAGCGACAAACGATTGATCGAAAACAGCGTCAGGAAATCGCGAAGCGACGAGCCGGGAAACGTCATGCGGCCGTCCATGTAGGCCTCACCTGCATGCAACTCAGGATTGACGAACAACTTCTTATAGAGCGTCGGATCATGCAGCTGCATCGTGGCTGCGGGACCATCCGCCATGCCACCGAACATATGCACTTTGCCCTCTGCATCGATGACCTTAAGCGAGCCCTTTTTCACGAATGACTTGAGCATATGCGACAGCGGAAACATGAGTGATTTTCCCTTCGGCTTTTTGCGTCAGGCGGTACGACCATCGCGTTACTGCTCGTTGTTGCAGACTTCCTGGCGGCTGGCCACAGTTCGAAGTACGAACCGCCGGGCAGCAAGGCCCAAGGTCCGGGCCTGTGTATAAGAGAGGATAACGTCGCCGAAGAGTCACCGGCCAGCAACAGAATCCGTCGATTCACAGGTCCGTCACATCCGTGTGAGCTGCTGCAATAGACAGCCTCCGCCCCAAAGCACTAAATCAAGACTTCGAGTTCAGCCAAATTGGCTGGTGTGGTGGACAGAGTAGAGATGTTGAAGCGTTTTACAGTTTTGGCCCTCTGCTGCGTGTGCGCAGCGCCGGCAATTGCAGAACCCGCATCCAGCAACCGCTGGTCAGGCTTCTACATCGGCGGCCATTCGGGTGGGGGAGCTGGCCGCCTCGACGGGGCAACCCAAGACTTGCAAGGTGCCGTTGCAGGCGGACACGCCGGTTACAATTGGCAAGGCGCGAATGTGGTTCTGGGGCTTGAGGCCGACTACGATTGGTCGGACTACGAACTGTCCGTCAAAACATCGCTGGCGGGCTTCAAAATCAACGCCACCGCGAGTCACGATTTTCTCACAAGCGCACGGGTGCGTCTTGGCTTTGCCGATGGCCCCTTGATGATTTACGGCACCGTGGGGGTCGCTTACACTGAAATCGACGTAACACTTGCGTTGAGCGGGCCGGGCGTCAAGTCCGTCGACACTCAGACCGTCGACTTGGGCGGTGTTATTGGCGGTGTCGGCTTCGAATACGCCTTGGGGTCTAACTTCTCACTGCGCGGAGAAGCCCTGTGGTTTGATGTGCGGCCCGACTTCGACTTCACCGACGATGGTTACGACGGCTATACTGTCCGTGGCGGGTTGTCTTACGCCTTCAAGTAACCAGCGGATACGTTCTGTCGGCTCACGGCGTTGCGGCGGCTGGCGCAACCGTTTAGGGTTTGCGCACCAGAAATGCGAAAGTCCCTCCCTCCATGCCTTTAATGCGTGCCGATCCCGTCTCGCTCACTCAGGCGTTGATCCGCTGCGAAAGCGTGACGCCTTGCGATGACGGGGCACTCAACCTGTTGCAAGACGTTCTGACCAGGCTCGGTTTTACCTGCCATCGCATGACATTCAGCGAAGCGGGCACGCCCGACATCGACAACCTTTATGCACGGCTCGGCACCACAGCACCCAACCTTTGCTTCGCGGGTCATACCGACGTGGTGCCCGCTGGCGATGTGAAAGCATGGTCCGTAGCGCCGTTCTCGGGTGAGCTGAAGGATGGCCACGTCTGGGGCCGGGGTGCTGTCGACATGAAGGGCGCCATTGCGTGCTTCGTTGCCGCTGTATCGCGCCACTTGGCAGCGAACAGCGCTGGCGGCAGCGGCTCAATCTCACTGCTGATCACCGGTGACGAAGAAGGACCCTCGATCAACGGCACCACAAAGGTGCTCGATTGTCTGAAGGCACGCGGCGAGACACTCGACGCTTGCCTCGTTGGCGAGCCCTCCAATCCCAAAGCACTTGGTGATGAAATCAAAATCGGCCGCCGCGGTTCAATGACAGGGGAGCTTGTCGTCTACGGCAAGCAAGGCCATGCCGCCTATCCTGCCAAGGCTGACAACCCCATCCCGAAACTGGCACGCATGATTGACCGGCTCGCGACCGCTCCACTCGACAAAGGCACGGAAAACTTTGAGGCCTCAAACTGCCAGATCACCGTGCTCTCCGTCCCCAATACAGCGGCGAATGTGATCCCCGCAGAAGCGCGCGCAACTTTCAACGTCCGCTACAATGACATTTGGTGCCGCCCGTCGATTGAAGACTGGGTGCGGTTGCAATGCGATGCGGCGGCTCAAAGCATTGACGCACGCTATGAGGTCACCTTTTCGGGAACTGGAGATGTATTCTTAACGAAGCCCGGCCCGCTCGTCGATAAACTCATAGAGGCCATTAAATCGGTAACAGGCCGCACGCCGGCACTGACAACCGGCGGCGGCACGTCGGACGCGCGCTTCATCAAAGACTATTGCCCCGTGGTCGAGTTCGGCCTGGTCAATGAAACGATCCACAAGGTCGATGAGCGCGTGCCCGTCGCCGATCTCGAAGCACTGACGGCGATCTATGAGCGTTTTATTTCAAGCTATTGGCGGACAGGATCTGGCGCGTGACTTTCGAGGCCGCACGACTGTTGCCACTTCCACCTTTCGACCATCAGTGCACATCGATCTCTTCGCGTGTTGCAGACAATCAATGCCTGGCAAGGCACCAAAACGGCCACGCTTGCGGCAGAGCACGCGCGGCACTACCCGCTTAGTAGTCGATGATGCCATCAAGGGCATAGTGCTTGATCGATTTCCTGTTTTTCAGCAACTCTGCGACCGACGGCTCGCCTCTCATGGCGCGGCCTATGGCGATTTTGGCCGCTTCATAGTTGGTGCGATAGAGATCTTTCTTGTCGAGGTTGGGGTCTTCGGCGCAGCGTAAATCGAGCCAGACCGTGAAGATCATGCACAGATCGTCGAGGCCATCCTTCGGCAGCGTGCCATCGGCGATGCAATCGACAATCCCATCGCCGATGGCGGCCTGCACCACGCCACCCAGCAAATCGACATAGGCTGCATTCGGGATCGTAACTTTTGTCGTCATGATGGTCGCAGGCCGCACCATCTGATTGAGATCGCGAATAACGAACATGCGCGTATGTCCAACTGCTTGCCCCATCATGGAGGCAAACGCGTGCCCCACGGGTCCGCGCACTGACCCGATCAGAATTTCCGGCATGGCATCAGTGAATTGATTGGGGGCCGCCAGAACAGTAGCCTCGCCGGCTCGGAACCAAATGTCAGACATAAACTTCTCCCTTGAAAGTTCCAGCAGGCTGCAGTGCTGCGCAAAGAGCCTATGAGACAGCCTT
>JANNXL010000510.1:0-24556 GCA_031409575.1 Hyphomicrobium sp. | reverse complement strand
TGAAACTGAAACGACTGTCGCAAATGGGGGTAAACGAACCGTTTACCCTGCGCGTGGGAACTCCGTCTTTGCGGAGCGTCACGGGGCAGCCCGATGCAGCCCGTCCAGAAAGTTAGCCAGAAAGTTAGTGAGTGTGCCGGTACCAGCCGGTGCTGTTTGGCGCGGCATTGATCAAACGGACATTTCGAAAATCGGTGCCAGGAGACGCAACCGGCGGCGCGCGAGGGGCAGGCACGACGGTGTCGAGCTGTGCCAATTTCGGTGCCGAAGGCTTGGCAGCTCTTGCTTGGTCTTCTGGACCCCCAAGCGTTTTGAAATCAACAGCGGGTGCCCTAGCAGGCTTCGCCGATGCACCGGATGGAGCCGGCGTGAGGGTGATACCGTAGTAGCTGGCGATGCACGGATCAGACCGTTTCATCGCTTCCAGTTCTCCCGGCTTCACATAGACAACGCGTCCGGCATCGCACACATAGGCCTCATCGGCGCGCGCATACGGCGCTCCGGTCAGTGCCGAAACGCCAAAAGCAAGAGCGGCAATCGATCCTCTGAGCAACATGGGTACAGTCCTCACGTAACAAGTCCTCTCGTCACGATACGGCACACCCGTTGACGATTGGTTTACTCGTGCCGCGCCCGGCTACTTCGGCGTCACTGGGGTGATCTTCGGGAACCGCCAATACTGGCCGTTGCCAAGCGGCACGACTTCCAAAGTTGGCAGGCGCACGCCCGGCGGCTGACCGGAAAAAACCAATAACTCTATATCTTTCAATAGTTTATTGTTCTCGGCATAGCCTGAATGATTAATTCCCAGACTGTCGGTCGAGACACTCGTCACATCGAGCGTGTCGACGCCCGGCATGATGAGCGGGCCCGAAGCCGGGATGTCGCCAGCGCGCGATCCGCCGTTGACGCTTCGCGAAACAGCAAGTGCTGTATCGTTTTCAGAGGCATAAAGCGTGATGTTTTTGGCCAGCCCCTGAATTTCAGCGGCAATATCGCCGAAGCTATCGCGGTCGACGTCGGGCGCCGCCAGAATGATCTGATTGAACACGAGCCCCTTGGGCCGGGCAGCCTTCAAGTCTTTCAGAACTTGCAGCATGGGTTGATTGCCCATGCTGTGCGCCACGACGCTGACGGCTTCAGCACCGGATTGGTCAAGCACTAGTTCAACATATTCCTTCAAGAATTTTACCGACTGGCCTGAGCGTTCGCGGTCAAAGGTGTAACTCGCAAGCCCACCGCCCGAAGGCCAGCTGTAGGAAAACGGCGCCCCGTCAAATTTGAGATCGTAAGCGATTTGCGCCGTCCGGTAGATGGCATAGTCGAACGTCGTATTGAAGCCATGCACAAAGATGATGGCGTGCTTCTTGTAGCGTGAAGACCCGGCGAGCCGTGTGCGCACAAGCGTCAGAAATTCATCGCGAGTGAGCGGCTTTACGTCTTTCATTGTGAAGTGGGTGTTGGGGTCTTCCGTCTCTCCAATCACAATGTCGAAGTAAGGAATGTGGATCGACCATGGCCGCTCAATTTGCGGTATGGTGTGAGACTTCGGAACGGTGACGAGTGCCTGACCAAGCTCGAGCCGGCGGCCGCGTTCGTTGCCGTAGTCAGCGCGGGTGGCTTGATCGGCACGGCCGCGATCGGTGCCGTAAAACACAGGAACCACGTCCCACTCACCCTGTGCGGCTTCACCTGGCTTCGGGATTGCGGGTGCAGGTGCTGGCGGCGGAGGCGGCGGTGCGGTGGCCGATGGTGCGCCGCCCAAGCCGCGTGATGCACCCTCGGATTCTCTGGCGGGAGGCGGCGCTCCACCGGCACTATGGCTGAGATCTGGCACCGGCTGAGGCTGATAGCCGGTTGAGTCTGTTGGCTCGGCGGGATTGGGAACAGGCGACGGGGCCTCCGCCGGCGCGGCAGACCCAGGTGTAGGGTACGGTGGCGGGGGAGGAGGCGCAGTGGCGCCATCGGGCGCGGGCTCAGCGCTGCCCAACCCGCGCGATGCGTCGTCGTATTTGCGTTCACTTTGGTATTGGCGGTATTGGCGCTCACTTTCGGCACGCGCCTTTTCGTCAACCGATGGAGACGAGCCACCGCTTGGATCGCTTCCGGTTTCGCCTGACGATTGTCCACCTCCTGCACCTACTGGCTCGGGCGGTTTGGCTTTTTTGGGTGGCGATGCTGGCCCATCGTCAACCGTACCAGGCGCTTGTGGTGGTGGCGTTGCACCAGGCATCTCGCTTTTCGTCTCGTAGTTTCCGGAGCCTGCTCGCATCATGTACGTCATGGCGAGCCCACCCGCGATCACCACAGCGATCACCAAAGGCAGCAGTGCTTTGACCCAGCCCGGCACAGCTCCCATGGAGCGCAAGGCCGGAATGCCGAGCAGTACCAGAAGTCCCAGCGCCAGCCCGATTGCAAAAATTGTCCCAGTATCGCTCATTTGAAAATTCCCCGGCAGCATCGGCAGCAAACCGCCTCGCAGCCACTGCCCATCCCATGATACGACTGGCCCATGATACGACTTCAAGACCGCCCACCGCAACGCTTCAAGACTTGCGCCGCGCGCCGCCCCGCGCCATGACACACCTCACACAGCGCCGAGGATGCCACACCCCGCCATGACCCTTTCGCCCGTCTCAACAGATGTGCCCCAGCGCTTAATCGCGAACCCCGCTGATCTTGCTGATGGAATTCTGGCTGGCGACCGGGCCGTCCTCGCCCGGGCAATTACTCTCGTCGAGAGTACAAAGCCCGAGCACAACGCACTCGCCCAAAAACTCTTGCAACTCGTCTTGCCGCATACCGGTAAAGCGTTGCGCATCGGCATCACGGGCGTGCCGGGTGTTGGCAAGTCGACATCCATTGACCAGTTCGGAATGAACCTCGTCGCAGCCGGGCATAAAGTGGCCGTGCTCGCGGTGGACCCGACGTCGAAGCGGACTGGCGGGTCTATTCTTGGCGACAAAACGCGCATGAACCAGCTGGCCATGTCGCCCAGCGCATTCATCCGGCCATCACCGACATCGGGAACGCTCGGCGGCGTTACGCGCAAAACGCGCGAAACCATGGTGCTGGTCGAAGCAGCCGGTTACGGCATCATCATTGTCGAGACTGTCGGCGTTGGGCAATCCGAAGTCGCCGTCGCCGACATGGTCGATTTCTTTTTGGTCTTGCTGCTCGCCGGCGGCGGCGATGATTTGCAGGGCATTAAAAAAGGCATCATCGAACTCGCTGATATGATCGCCATCAATAAGGCCGATGGCGATAACGTCACGCGCGCCGCCCGGGCGGCCAACGAATACCAGAACGCCATTGCCATTTTCACGCCCAAAGGCGCGGCGTGGCTTCCGCCCGTCGTGACCATGTCGGGCCTGGAGAACTCAGGGCTTGACCACGTGTGGGCAAAAATTTCGGAGCACCGCGCCATCATGACGGCGAGCGGTGAATTTGCAGCCCGCCGACAGCGCCAAGCCGTCGAATGGATGCGCGATATGCTGGGAGACAGGCTGATGGCAGCCTTGAAAGCTAACCAGGATGTCGCGGCGCGCTTGCCCGGCATCGAGCAAGGGGTGCGGGATGGCCGCTTGCTGCCAACGCTTGCAGCTGACGAAGTGCTGGGGCTCATGGGCCTCTAGATCAGTTGCACACACCTCGAATAACGCCAAAACGGTTAATGCCACTTTCGTCAACAGTCAGACGCACAACCCGTGTTGCCTCGCCCTACGCGCGGCGCTAACACAGTGCCGTGAGGCGTTTGCCGGGGGGCACGGCCCATGCGAGGACTATCCATGAGCATATCCATAAAGATTTGCGCGGCAGCTGCGGCGGCCCTGGTTTTCGCTGGTTGCGATACCGCGCCATCAACCGGCACCATCACCAATGCAATCGTGGCAACTCCCGGGTTTGTTCCTGGAGTGCCCAATGGCTTCCAATGCCCGCTCGTGCCCAATGGTTTTGATCCGGCAGGTTCGGTATACCGCCTCGACAAGAGCGGCACCTACTATCGCGTCAAAGACTTCAGCAAAGACGCCTCGGTGATCGCCTTGAACGGCATCAAGCGCGACATTCAGATTTCAAATTACGCCTTGAGCGATTCGCAAACGGCCAGTGCCGGGCTTTCATTTGAACTTCTGAAAACCGCACTTCCCGGCCTCGCCACCGATGGCTCACTCGACACGAAAAAGTCTGTTTCGGTCAACGTGGTTGTCGAAGACATGATGGCAGAATCGATTGATGACACAGCGGCCGATCACATCCTCGGGCTTTTCAAACAGTCCATCGAGCCCAAGCCAGGCAGCACCTATTATCTCGTTCGGGAAACTGTGAAGGCCGGTGCCATTAGCTACAGTCTCAAGCAGGATGACGTGGCGAAACTCGGCGGCAAGGCGCAAATGGAAGGCCTGGCCAAGGGTAGCGCCAACGTAACCTTCCGCGACAACAACGGCGGCTTCGAAGTGAAGCAAAAATTCACACCGGACCGCATTGCCGTGTGTGTAAAGTCGGCGGAGATTGTGATTGAAAAGGCGCGTGGCACGTCTGCTGGCACAGTCACGGCCTCACTCAAGTCTCCTGAAGACAGCACCATGCCGGCCATCAAGAACGTGGGTAAGAATTGATTCGTGCCCGCGGCAAGTGACACGCGGCCCACAATTCTTCTCACAGGATTCGGACCGTTCCCCGGTGTCGTTCACAATGCCAGTGCCGATCTGGTCGAAGCACTCGCTGACAGGACGGCAAGGCGCTTTCCTAAAAAATGTGTGGTAGCGCATTCCCTTCCGACCGAGTGGGCTGCTGCTGCAAAGCAAATCACCGCGCTCTACGCGGCCCACAAACCTATTCTAGCATTGCACTTCGGGGTTTCCGCAAATGCACTTGGATTTTGCATTGAAACCGTGGCGCACAATTTCCAAGCGCCAGCTCACGACGCAGCAGGCCGGTTGCCTGCCACCGCAAAGGTTGTCGCGAACGGCACCGAAGTACTCCCAGTCTCAATTCCGGCCCCAAAAATTGTCAGCCGATTGCAGCGCCTGAATTTGCCAGCGTCGCTTTCGCACGACGCCGGAACCTATCTTTGCAATAGCGTCCTGTACCGGAGCTTGCACTTGACCGAGCGAACTGGGACGCAAGTGGGCTTTGTCCATATTCCGGTCAGCTTTGACCACCCCAGCATCGGCAAGTTCAATTTTGAAACAGCCGTCGTTGGCGGGATCGAGATAATCCGAACATGCCTCGGGCTGCCGCCCAACCGTTCGCAGATGCTGGCCGTTAACCGGCGTTAACGGGCCGTGGCCTAGGATATGCTTCGCGCACTCGCGAATGCTGCTTATGGTGGAGCCTTGCCACATGACACTTGATCGCCGCACGCTTCTGTCGGCCGGTGCCCTCTCGGCGGGAGCCGGGCTTGGCATGCTCGCAGCAGCGCGCCCTGCCGCCGCAGCGGGCACACGCGAAATGCACGCGCTTGAACCTGGAACGCAGCCATCACACTGGCAAAACTCGAAACTGCAACCGGGATCGCTGGAAGATCAAACTGAAGCGCTTCAAGCTGCACTTGAAGATGCGGCCGCACGCAGAGTGCCGCTTTATCTTCCAGCGGGAACTCTCCGCTCAGGCCCCCTCACTCTGCTTGCGGGCACAAAGCTGATCGGTGCCGCTGGCTTGAGCGTTTTGCAATTCACGGGCGGGGCAACCTTTGTCTCGGCAAAAGATGCGACCGGAATTTATTTGCAGGACCTTGTTTTTGATGGAGCTACGCTGCCGCTTGATCCCGATCAGTCCGACGGATTGCTGCGCTTCGAAGGCTGCTCGGAACTTACCCTAAACCGCGTCGAAGTGCGTCGCAGTTTGTTGAATGGCGTCTCATTGGAAGGCTGCAGCGGCCGCATCTCGGATTGCGCGATTGCGAAAATTTCCCAGGCCGCTCTGCAGAGCAACAACGCCCGCGGACTGGAGATCGCGCACAACCACATTTCCGATTGCGGCAATAATGGCATTCTTGTCTGGCGTGACGAGCCCGGTGAAGATGGCACGCTCGTTTCGAACAACCGCATCGAGCGTATCGCCGCTCGCAGCGGCGGCACGGGCGAGTATGGCAACGGTATCAATGTGTTTCGGGCAGGCAGTGTGAACGTGTACGGCAATCGCATTTCCGATTGTGCATTTTCTGCCGTTCGAGGCAACGCGGCCTCGAACATCCAGATCTTGTCAAACTCTTGCGCGCGCCTTGGCGAAGTGGCGATCTATTCGGAGTTTGGTTTTGAGGGTGCCGTGATCGCCAACAATACGATCGACACGGCAGCGACTGGCATTTCGGTCACGAACTTCAACGAAGGCGGACGCCTTGCCATTGTGCAAGGCAATCTCATTCGAAATCTGTTCCGCCGTGAAAACGAGCCTGAAGACAAGCGCGGCGATGGGATTACCATTGAGGCGGACACGCTCGTATCGGGCAATGTCATCGAAGGCGCGCCGTCGTGCGGAATCCTGGTGGGTTGGGGTCCGTTCATGCGCGACTGCCTAGTCAGTCAGAATTTGATACGCGGCGCAAGGGTTGGCATTCTCGTTTCGTCTGATGCCGCTGGCGGCAAAGCGATGATCTCCGGCAATCTCATTTCGGGATCGAAAGACGGCGCGATCCGGAAAATGACGTTTGGCGTGCCTGAGGGCCCAGATCTTGCGGAGAGCGGTAGCGCACCCGATCCCCGCTTAACGATCAGCGGAAACGCAGCCGCTTGAACCGCTCGACCGCTGGGCTCGACTTGGCCGCTATTGCGGCGCTTGCCCGCCGACAAGTTTTAGCAGCGCGCTGTCCTTCGCCAACTGGGCCGTGTCCTTGCACTGCTCCTTGGCAGTGGCCGAACATTCGACAGTCACGGTGTACGGCACACCAAAGCGCGTGAAGGTGTACTCAGCAATCGAGCCTTCCATGCCTTCTTCGCTGTTTTCGTCCATCACAGACACTTGCGGCTCGTCACTCACGGCTGCGCCGGGCGCGACCGTATCGTAGACGGGATGATTGGCCGGGAACGAATTTTGGACCCGCAGATCGGCCTCAATACTCACCGTCACATCGCCGTAGTCTTGAACGATCTGATACCAGACCGGGTTGGCAGCATCGAAATTTTCGGTTGTTTCCGGCTCGGCCTCGGGTCCCGCCCGGAGGTTGCGTGTGACGGCTTCAGGCGGGCGCTCAAAGGCAAGAACGGGAATCTGCAAGGACGATAGCTTGCTGTTTTCTTCTTCGGGCGCGAGCCCATTTGCAACATCGGCCGCGCGCCCGTCGGCAAATCCTTTGAGTTCCGGATCGTTCCAGTTCACGGACAGGTTTTTTGTTTCCGCAACTGCTGACCCGGCGAACAGGACCGCAGCGGCCAGTCCTAAGACGTTCGGGACAGAAATTATGCCGCGTGTTCGGGACATACGCGGTCCGGACATTCCCGATTGCGCCATGATTTGCACTCCCTTGCTTTACCTGAAGGCGAGCCTTCATTTTGAGATACTACCCGGCGGGTGCGTTCGGGATCAAGCCGCAAGGCTACCGTTGCGCAAACTGTGCACTCGCCGCCGTCGCAAAGCCGTGCCATGGTGCGGCGGCTTTGGACAGGCGGGCAGTAGGTCAAGTCTGCTCAGATGCGCCCATTAGCTTTAATATCAGTCGCTTGACTTTCGATCGTATGAATATGAGTGCGGAGAACAGCTATGGCAGCCAAACAAGACAACCCACCCAAGAAGCGCGGCGCTGGCTCTATAATCTTGCGGCTGTTGCTCGTCGGTATTGTCGGTATTGTGGTTGCCGCGGGGCTCCTGATTGCGATCCCGCCAGCGGGTCTGATCAAGGATCAGATTGAACGGGCCGCGTCGGCCGCAGCTGGGCGCACGGTTACGATTAGCGATGCGGATGTCACCATTTGGCCATTGCCGGCGGTCAAACTCAACACCATAGAAGTGGCCAACGCGGCTGGCGTAAACGGCCCCCCAGTAGTGCGCGCCCAATCTGTCAACGCACGCCTCAAGTTAAAACCGCTGTTGTCGGGCAAGGCCGAAATCGAAAGCCTGGAAATCATCAAGCCCGAGATCAACTTGGCCCAGGACGCGAACGGCAAGGGCAACTGGTCGTTTGAGCCTGGATCAGCTGCGCAGGCTGGGCCGTCTGTTGCTTTGCTGACAGCGGCCAAGATCACAGATGGCGTACTGACTTACGCAGCTGCTGGTAGCAAAGAACCGCTGCGGATCGAGAAAATTGACGGCACTTTTGAGCCAAGCGGCAAGACCGATGCGACAGGCGTGTTGGCGCACAACGGCGAAACAGCCAACATTTCTCTGGCGCTGAAAGACGCACTCGCTGTGGCTGGCGGCCAGAAATCTGATGTCAAACTCACCGTGGACGGCAAACACCTCAAAGGTGAAGTCAATGGCGTCGCAAGCAATGCCGCTACTAAAGAACTGAGCGGCGACGTCACAATGACCAGTGGCTCGATAGGTGACCTTGCCCGGTGGCTCGGTGCGGATGTCTCTGCCACAACAGCCAACCAAGCGGGTTCGGTCACGGGCAAGTTCAAGGCATCGGCATCCGGCATCGTGCTCGATGGTACCGATATTGCGATCGGTACAGAGAAAGGCCACTTCACTGGAACACTGGTTCTCGATGGTGCAAGGCCAAAGTATCAGGGAAGTGTCGCAGTCTCCCGCATCGACCTGAACTCGATGCTGGGCGGAACGGCACCCGGACCAAAGTCAGCAGCACCCGAAGCCGAAGAAGATCTTGAGCTTGAAACCGCACCGGCTTGGGACGGGTTGCGCGAAACATTGAAAGGTCTCGATAATTCAGCCGCACCAGGCGCTGCACCCGAAGCGGCGGCTGCTTCAGCCGCATCAGCCAAACCGGCAGCGTCTTGGAGCGAAGCCCCGATTGATCTTAAAATTCTGCAAGGTGCCGACTTTGATGGCGTGATCACGTCCGATCAACTGGTCTTGGGAAAGCTCGATCTTAAGAATGCTGAGATCAGGGCCAAGCTCGTCAACGGCAAGCTCGACGCGCAGTTGCAAAAGCTCACGATGGGCGCCGGCAGCGCCACGGGCAAGCTCACGATCGACAGTAGCAAGCCGGTTCCGAGCGCCGAGGTTGCCCTCAATCTGGTCAATGTCGCTGCCGAGCCGATCATCACGGAAATTGCGGGCAAGCCGTTGCTGGCCGGTACTTCGAACGTAGACATCACGGCATCGGGTGAAGGCAAAAGCCAGAACGATCTGGCCTCGTCCATCGAGGGCAAGGCGAACTTCCGCATGTCAAAGGGCTTCATCCGCGGCTTTGACGTGCGCTCCATCGTCTCCAACTGGTGGAACAGTCTGACCGGCGGCTTGAAGTTCGACATCAACAAAAAGACCGGCTTCGAAAAGCTCGATGCTCAGTACGACATCAAAAAGGGTTTGATGACCAGCTCACCCGGGCTCGATATCGGCGGCAATGAAGTTGAAGTGCAATCGCGCGGTAATGTCAGTCTGCCGGCCAAGCGGATCAATCAGGAAATCCGGGTCAAGGTGGTACCGCCACCTTCCGCGCCGCCCATTCCCGTGAAGATCTCGGGGGCGTGGTCGAAGCCGAACATCTCGATGGATTGGGGGGATCTGTTGTTCTCAAGCCGTGTCAGCGAAGCCTCAGCCGGGGCCAGCATGGCGCGCGAGAGCGGCAGCGACATGGCCGCTACAGCAGCGCCGGAAGCGGTCGCTTCGGACCCGATCGCCGGCGGTTTCCAAGAATTGGCCCCTAAGCCAGACGATATTCCCGACGACATCAAAGCCGAGATCAAACGTGTTCTAGCATCCGGCGCGGCAGGCTCGATCACACCAGAAGGCAAAGCCTTGCTCGAAACGCTGTTGCCGGCCGCATCACCCGAACCGCCGCCAAGCAGCGAAACCCCTGCAACGCCATAGTGTTGAGTTGACTGATCATCGCGCGTTGCAACATGGCGGCAGTTTGGGCATTATCCGGGGCACCGGAAATCATCGCAGCGTAGGTGTAAGCGAGGGGGGTTGCCGTGGGGAACAAAACCAAGTTGCTGTCGGGGGTTTGCGCCGCGGCAGTGTTCGCCGTGGTGGCGCCGGCCATAGCAGAGCCAGTGAAGCTCGGGCTGTCACAGTCGCATTCCAACGCCATACGCAGCGGATCGCCGCTGCTTCTCGCCAAGTGCGAGGTTACGCCCGCCACAGATCCGTCGCCCCCTCCCGTTATCACGCCGCCAGTGGACCCAACTCCCAGTACTCCGCCCACACCTCCGCCTGGTCCCCAAACAGGCGGAGAAACGCCAGTACCTACACCAGGCCCGGCACCAACGCCGCCGTCACCGCCCGCCGAAAAACCCGGCTTTGCGTACTACCCGCCCGGTGACACCTATCCGGACAACAGCAAGCGCGGCCGTAAGAACGATCGCTTCGTCTATCTGCCTGATATCATTTACCCGCTCAAACTTGATGCCGGCCGCTACCCGCATATGAATTCGCAAATCTATGGACACGGCGGTTACAAAGGTCCTGGTGGCGGAGAAAGCCATCGCAACAATTACGATCCGTTCAAGCAGCGCGACGACTACTGCGAAGAACGGACCTGGTCGATGCCTCTTTGCCCCTCGGGTGCAGGTCATCAGGGTCAGGATATCCGGCCACCAACACCCGACGACAACAAGTGGGAAGCGGTCGCCGTGGTCGATGGCCTCATTACGAAGGTCACCAGCAACACCACGGTTGAGTTGAAGAGCAAAGACGGCACGACCTACCAATATCTGCACATGAACGCAGCCTCGATCCGCGTGAAAAGCGGCCAGACCGTCAAACAAGGCGACGTGCTGGGCCGGGTATCGAAGATCATGGGCGGAACACAATCGACGACAATCCATTTGCACTTCCATGCGCGCCAAAACATCCGCATCGGCCAAAAGGAATTGACTGTTTTCGTTCCGGTTTTCAGCTCTCTGGTTTCGGCTTTGCGGCGTGCGAAGGGCCTGGACGGCGGTATAGGCGCCGATGGCAATCTCGTTGCAGATGCTGGCTATGAAATCGGCGTCACGGCGCCCCCGCCCCCAGAACCGGTGCCGACGCCCGTGCCGGAACCAGCACCTGAGCCCGCTCCGGCTCCTGCGCCAACACCGGCACCGGCACCAGAACCGCCAGCGCCCGCTCCGATCCCGCCAGCCCCGGCTCCAGAGCCGCCGGCTCCTGTTCCCACTCCAGCTCCAGAGCCAGCCCCTGCTCCCGCGCCAACTCCGGCTCCAGAGCCAGCGCCTGTGCCCGCTCCTGAGCCTCCGGCACCTGCGCCGGTTCCAACCCCTGCGCCAGAGCCCGCGCCTGCTCCGGCACCCGAACCGCCCGCACCTGCTCCAGAACCGGCGCCGGCACCCGAACCGCAAAAGTGGTGGTGGCATAGCGCTTGGGACAAGGCATCGGGCTGGTGGGGCAACTGGAAAAAATAGGTGAGGGCTGCGCTGCAATGGTCACACCCGGCCGCACGGCCGCGCGCAGTTGCCGGAAGGCTGTGCTAAGCCTTGCTCCGAGGGTCTAATGAGGCGCAACGAGACAGCCCTTCAACGCGGTGGGTTCAATCTGCCGGGCGTGGTAACCAGACCTGACAATCTTGGTCTTGCAGAATGTGACTGGAGTAAAGACGATGCTGAAAAAGGCTTTGGCTCTCACGCTGGCGCTGACAGGACTGCCGGTCTTAGCAGCCTTCGCTGAACAGTCCGCACCCAACTACGACAAACTGAAGCGCGTTCTCGAGCGCAGCTTCACGCCCCCAGCTCAAGAGCAATCGCAGCCCGGACTCGAACAAGGTGGCACGCGCGCTCTCGGTTCACCATCATCCGGATCGAAATCGGCTCCTGAATATGAAACGGTAAAGCCCGGTTCCGCAGCTGACAGCCAAGCGTCGCAGACCTCCCGATCGATTGGCGCACCCGCAGCAAAGCTCGCGTCACCGCAGCGCGCTGACCAAAGGCCTGTTTTCAATTGGCTGAAGGTTAAGCCCCAAGCCAAAACCGACAAACGTGGTATGGCACCGGCGCTAACGGGCCAGGCCGTGACGCACGCAGATGCGTCGTGGCTGACAACTGCGCGTGCAGCGAATTCTGGCCAGCGCCCTGCAAGCGGCCGTCATTCGGCAACGCAAACAATCGCAGCGTTGGTCGCAGAATTTGGTTTACCGGCCTTAGCAAGTGACGCACCGGATCCCGCGAGCCAACTGGTGCAAGATGTTATTGCCGGCGCAGCAGACACTCCGCAGCCGCCACCTGCCGAGGTTGAGGCGCCGGTGTCTCGCCCTAACAGCTATGTCATCCAGTTGAAGCCTGAAGCCTCAGAAGACGACATCGCGAAGCTTCTCGAAAAATACAATCTCAACGTCACCAAGGTGATTGGGGAGCTCGGCGTTATTACCGTCGAGTCGAATGTTGCCGATGAAGGCGGCACGCGCGGTCTCGGCGGCCCCGGTGCCGCCCCCGAAGATGCAACACCGTCCACACCTGCCGAGGCCAAAAAACAGCTCGAGCGTATGCTTGAGCCACCTTTGATCAAGGAATTGCGCAGCGAAGGCATCGTCGACGCAGCCATCGTCAATTCGACCATCGGCACCAAGGTTTTGCCGAAGCCTTCAGGAGCCACGCTGCAAGGCGGCGGCAAGACGTATGAGTGGTCATGGGCCCCGAGCCAAACCGCCGATGGAAACTGGGGCTTGAAATCCCTGCGCATGCCGGCCGTATGGAGCATCGTTGACCGCTATCGTAACATCCACCCGGACGGCTTGCGGCCGAAAATCGGCATCATCGATTTGGGCTTTATCAACAATCCGGCCGTCAAGTTCCAATCGATTTATGGCAGTCCGCCCATCACAGTATTGCGGCCAGACTGCACAACCCATCATGGCATGCACGTGGCAGGCATCATCGGTGCTGCTCAAGGCGCAACCCCCGGCATAGACGGCATGATCCCCAACGCCCGCATCGACGCCATCGGTATCTCCAATCAAGCCGGATTTGAAGCTGGCAGTCTGGGCGTCGACCAGCTCTGGGAAGTTCAGACACTGGTCTTCGACGAAGTTCTCAGCAAAACGATGAACTACCTCGTCGACAACATCGAAAATCCTGACAATCTGCGCGTGATCAACATCAGCCTGGGATACAACTTCCTGGCCAAGCGCTTGATTGGCAACGATAGCCTGGACAGTGTCGAAGGTTTGAAACTTCACATCCATCATCAGGCCAGCATTCTGCGTACGATGGCCCAGCGGGTGGAAAGCAAAGTCTTGTTTGTCGTTGCTGCTGGCAATGACAGCGAAGGCCGCACGTCACCCTTGGAAGCACGCTGGTCATCTCCGTTTGCGTGGGCTGGGACGTATGAAGGGGGCAACGACAAGCCGGCCAAGAATATCCTCGTTGTCGAGGCCATCGGCCGCGACGGTCAGCGCGCCGATTTCTCCAACATCGGCGGTCACCTGTCTGCACCCGGCGTCGATATCATGAGCACGCTGGCTGCTTCGGGGCCTGCCTCGCTGGGCGTCTGCAGCGGCACTTCTCAAGCGACACCGCATGTGGCAGCGCTTGCCGCTCTTTTGTTTGAACTTGATCCAACAAAAAAGCCGGCCGACATCATTGCAGCACTCAAGGCCTCCGCAACGCCTCCGGTCGCGGGATCAGCAGCAGCACCCTCAATAGACGCACTCGAAGCCGTCCTGGCTCTGTCGCGGACAAACGGCTCTCTGCTTGCAGATCTTGACCACGACGGCGTTGTCGGGCCCGGTGACCTTGCCGTCTTCAAAAAGCAGGCAGCGGAAATTGAGGCCGCAGCCACGACCAATGCGCCCTTTACGGAAGACTTGAATGGTGACGGAGCCATCGACGACAACGAGTGCTTCTGGCCGTCAATCGATCTCAATGGCAGTGGGGCTGCAACACTCTATCCTGCAGGCTTAAAGCGCCTTGCCGGCCTCATTCGCTCAGACCTGCAAACGCTGAACTATTCGTGGACCGGAGACGCAGGAACATTTGAGGCAGCCGTCGCCGCTGCCGGCATATCGCCGTCACCACCTGCAGACGCGCCAACGGACGGTTCCGTTACCGCCACCGCGGCGCCAACCGGACCTCAATATCCGGCAAAGTGCCGAGGCACTGCGGCCATTGCAGACGCGGTACCGGCACCCACTCCGGTTGCAACTCAACAGCCCATCCCACCGCCGCCGCCATCAAACGTCCTCGTGACCGGTCCGTCAGGTGCCGAACCAGTAGCAGGCGGAAGCCAAACGCCGCCCTTGACGGTTGTCGAGACCGCCCCAGTGCGCACAGCCGAGAATCTGGTCGCTGACCCGAGTGCCGTTCGCGAAGAGGTGCAAAGCGCCATCAAGGCCCTGAAAAAGGAAAATCCGAAACTTCGCGTCACGATCAATCCAGCGACAGGACTGCCCAGCTCGATCTCCGGCTTCACACCACGAGCCGAATCTGGTGCCGGTGTCAGCCGGTCAGTCAACGGCCCGAGTGAAGACGATGTGCGGCGCATCGTCGATGGATTCTTCGCATCCGGCGGATTGGCGGCAACTGCCGGCACCTCGCGGACGTTTGCAACCCGCAACCGCCAAGCCGTCACAAAGATGATTGGCACCAGTAAAAAGGATCCTGACTTTCCAGGCCGCACGATTGCTACCGTGGAACAACAGGTCGATGGCATTCCGGTTTTCGGCTCAACAGGCAAACTGACTTTGGATCAGCTGGGTGGTGTTTCGAAGTTCACGGGAGCTGCCTCGCAAGTCGCGATTGAGGATACCAAGCCGAAGGTCGCGGAAAGCGCGGCTATCGATGCGGCGCGGCAGAAACTTCGCGAGTTGATCAAAGGCGGGCGGGATATCAACCCGATCCCTCTGGCGCCAAATGTTGCCACAGCGGCGGCAACGGCCAAGCTTACCGTTTTCGACCCGGCAATCGTCGAACAGAAATCAAAGAGTGCCACGCGCCTTGCCTATCTGGTGAGCATTGAGAGCTTCCGGCTGTTTGTTGACGCGAAGACCGGCGAGGTCTTCTACTACTATCGCGATCAACCGTCCGGCATGCTGCGCCGCATTTTCGATCTCGGCAGATCGACGGCCTTTCCGGGCAACAAAGTCGTCGATGAAGAAAGCCGTGAAGTTGCAGACAACCTCAACAGCGACAGCACAACGGCGTTCCAAAACGGCGGCGTTATGCGCGACTACTTGTTTATGCTGTTTGGCCGTGATGGCTACGACAAGATCGGAAGCATCCTTGAATCGTATGTGCGCTATGGCAGCTTGAGCAATGCATACTGGTGCCCGCAGCCTTCAACTGTGTGTCCCAAGGCCAACGTGATGGTCTACGGGCCGGGCTACGCAGAGGCCATCGATATTGTTGGCCACGAGATCACGCACGGAATTATCCAGCATGAGAAGAACCTTCTGTATCTGAACGAGTCTGGCGCCGTGAATGAATCGCTTGCCGACATTTTCGGCACGCTGGTCGAACAGTATGTGAATGTTCCGCGGGGAAACTGGGTGATCGGCGAGAAACTGCCCGGCTTTTCTGAGGCAACACCGATGCGCAGCCTTGCCGATCCGAACCTGAAGGATCGCGAGGGCAAATCCATGTTCAACCGCGAAGTCCGTTATTCCATGTCGAACCGGGGTCAACCCGACCGCTACGCTGATGTTCTGTCGCCGCTCGATCCCCTGTGCGGCAAAACCCGCCTGCAGGATAACGGCTGCGTACATTTTAACAGCGGCATCTTGAACAAGTTCGCCTACCTGATCTCGGAAGGCGGTGACCACTATGGTGTGAGCGTGACCGGCATTGGCAGGATTAAACTGGCCCGCCTCGCCTACCGCACCATGACAGTGCAACTGAATGAAAGCTCGGGTCTCGTGGCAGCGGCCGATGGTTTCATGCTCTCGTGTCTGGAACTCGCCGACGAAAGCAAGGCCGGTTTCACCACATCGGATTGCGAGCAAGTCGGCGCTGCTCAGGAAGCCGTTGGGCTGGTGCAAGGCAGTATTTAAGCACTGTGATGTTGTGCAGGGTTTGGATCATCAGCACGGCCGGCCAGTGCCCCGCACCCTCACGCCGGGGCGGGCACTGCACCCATATCCACCATGGCGCGCAGCAGCACTGCAGCACCTGGCTGCTTTGATACTGCGCTCGCGTCCCAAACATTGTCACGCACAAACTTGCCCTTCGAATAGTGGTTCGAATAGCTCCACAGGTACGGCGTGTTGATGTTGTAGAGCAGACGTGAGCGCCAGCCGTTATACCGCTCCCAGCGGTACAGGATTTCGGGCAGACCCCACTTTGTTTCCTTGTCATAGCCCTTCATAGAAAGGGCATCGATGGCGCTAGACGTCCAATCGCTTGGCGGCAGCCACGTCTTGGGACGATTGGCAGGAATTTGCCAAGTACGCTTGCGCAACGAGTCGCCGTTGTGCAAATGCGCCGTGAAATCAAAACTCGCTTCGAGTGCGTGAATGGCACCTACGAAGTACCACGGAATGCACGTCTGGTCGGCGACCTGCTCGTAATATTTCCGGCGCTTTTCATCGAGCATCTTGTTGACGTAGTCGGTGATCTCGCCGCGGCGCTCATCGCGGATTTTGCATGATGCGAACAACTCGCGATAGTTGGCGGCAATCTCGTTGATATCGGGGGCGACAATAGCCGGGCCAGAAAATTGAGGTGCGCCGTCGGTCTCATCGCCTTCTTCAGGCTCACGCGGAGACCGCTCGGCTTCACGCAATTCGCGCAAAAGCGAGGTCGCTTGCTCGAGAATATTTTCAACGCTCTCAGGTGCGACGTTGCGCGCTGACGGTGCTGAGCTTTGAACACTATCGATGAAGTCGATTATGGCCGGGGCGATGTCATTGTAGTCGCTCGTCGCTGTCATGGGGCCGAGCGACATGCGCGGGGCCGACAGACCCAGCGCCTCCGCAGCCTTTGTCATGGCATCGAGTTCGACCCACGGATCGGCAGAAGCCGACGCAGCCGTTTCTCCCGCTGCGGCAAGGCCCGCCCACGATATGAAGGGAGCCGCTGCTGTGGCGGCAAAGAGCCCCTGGCCCACTTGGCGGCGATCTAGCGATGTTTTGGAACTCACGGCGCACCCCCCATAATCCTGACACGTCGAGCTGGCGTCGATCCAAACGAACCCGAGCGCAGCGCAGCTGCCCGCACCACGGCTCTTAGGCGCCAAGTATGGCACCACTTTGCAGCCGTGTTCAAACGCCATCTTCGCATGACGCAATCCGCCGGAATTATCTAGATAAATCAGTCACGCATGCTGGGTTCTACTGAGCTGATATAGTGCGCGCTGAACGATCACCGAGCAGGAACGTCAGCATGACCATAATGGCGAACGCTGGGCTTTTCGCAGATAGGCTAACCGACGTCGAAGCCACTGCGAAAAAGTACACGAAAACAACAAACGCTCCTGAACCGGCCGATTTTACCACTTCGCGGCAAAACACGAACAAGGCTGCAAAAAACAGGCACGACACGACCACGCCATGCAGAAGCGTCATCGCCACCCAAAAACTTTCAATGCCGTAGAGCAGCCCATACTGCGCCATGAGAGTTGCGATCTGGCGCGGGTCAGGACCTAACAGGAAATCATACCAGTTCAAATATTTGAACAGTTCGAACATCTCAACGCGGGTGCCGGCGCTGCCTTCATCGTCGACGATCCGACTGAGGAATTGGTCGAAGAAGCCCGACTGTTGCAGTACGATCACCGCCATGGCGATGAAGGGCACGCACACCAGCCCCGACAGCAATACCCGCTTGTCAAAGTGAGCACCGCGCAAAACCTCTGACGCGCGCTTAAGCGCGAGCCCCCCCAATATGATGAGCATGAACGCGGTTGCGGCGCGCCCGCCAAACACCACCATCCCAACAGAGGCAAGCGCGAAGACGACGGGTCTGAGAAGCAATGGCAAATCCCGCGCGCCGCCCTTGACCAGCAAAATCATGTAGCAGCCGGTCAGAATGGCATTGCCCAATGGATGCCCCAACAGCGCCGATGAGCGCCATTCCGCTTCCAGCACCTCGCCTTCCACGTAGAGCGGTGTCAACCGGAAACCGAGCGCGAATTCAGCAAGGCCTAACACTGCGTTGATCGCAAAAAGCGTGTGAACCAAGAGCGCTAAACGGCGGCGGCGCTCATCTGAGATATCCCGCAACAAGAGGAAGACAATCGCTGGCAGCACAAAGGTGTCGATGAAGACGGTGAATGGCAAACCAGCCACAAACACTGCGTGCAACATCAAGACAGCGATGCCTGCCAGATAAATAATGACACCCGGATAGGCTTCCAGCGTACGGATGAAAGCCGACAGCGGGTTGCCGCGCATGGCCGCCGACAGCATCAGCAGCACAGCGGCAACAAGGGTGCCGGGGTGCATTTTTTCGAGCGCACTGCCGCCTGCTTCCCCGTAGTTCCAACCGAGTTGGGTGAGCGCCAGGCCAGAGACGGTCAGCAGCAGCACAACGACAGCCGCCAATCCAGCGCAGAAGAACAGGCCACGCGGCGGCGACAGCGAGGTCATCGATTTGGCCGAAGGCATGGCGGCTTCCGATCCTGGACGCTCAGGCCCAGTGGTCCATTTCGGGACGGGCGTGGCCCTGGCAACGGAGGTATTTTCAGCAAACATTTTGCGCATTGAATCGTTACGTGCAATCCGCATGCCTTGCGGCCTTAACCATTCAGTCGTCGCTAACCCTGGATTGCCGCATGCGCTTAACCGATCCGCGCTTGGCTTTTCCCTCGAGCCTGCGTGTGCGCGAGGCTCGCGTTGGCTTGGTGGCGACGCGGTACTTTGGAGCAATCAGCGCTTTCTCAATGAGTTCTGTCAGCCGCGCACGCGCGTCGTCCCGGTTTCGTTCCTGAGTGCGAAAGCGCTCAGCGCGAATGATCAGCACTCCCTCGTCGGTAAGACGGCGGCCGGCTAGCCTCGTCAGCCGTTCGCGTTCGGAGGCGGACAAGCCATCGCAGGATCGCAAATCGAAACGCAACTCGACTGCCGTCGAAACCTTGTTGACGTTCTGTCCGCCTGGTCCCGACGAACGCACAAAGCGTTCTTCGAGAAAGCGTTCGTCAATGCTAAGTGTGTCGTCAATGCGCATGGTGTGGCCGGCAAAATTGGCAAGTCTTGCGGGTCTCCTTAGCAGACCGGTCACCGCAACGTCACGCATTTGCGGTGTTATCGTAACCCGATATCCCAGTAGTCATTGCGGAAATAAAGGAGCGGCTGCGCCTCAGGGCGAAACCGCCCATCTTTCACCATGCCGATAAATATCGAATGCGTCCTAAAACCGTGCTGGTCTGATAGCAGGCAATCGAGACTGGCAAGCGCTTTGTCGAGTACAGGGGCACCGGTCATCAGCGTACTCCAGGAAGAACCCGCAAACCGGTCTTCACCTTTCAATCCCGTTTTGCCTGAGAACTGCTCGGCAACGTGCATCTGATCGCTAGCCAGAATGTTGACGCTAAATGATCCCGTCTCCCGGATCACCGCATGAACACTCGACTTCAAGCCCACGCAGGCGAGGATCGACGGCGGGTCATCCGACAACGACGAAAATGCAGTTGCCGTTATGCCGGTCCGGTGTCCGGGGCTGCCCGCGGCAATCACCGTCACGGCACCGGCCTGGTGCCGCATCAATGCGCGGTAACTGTCTGCGTCCATTCCGTTACTCATCTGTATCTGCAGTTCCGGCGGCATGCCGTAAAGTGTAGATGTACGTAAAAAGCCGCGTACTGGCCTTGGCATACTGTGCCTCTAAACACAGCGCCGCCAGCTCTTAAGGTCGCGGATGATTTCGCGCGCGGCATTGTGGCCAGGTGCGCCCGTCACCCCGCCGCCTGGATGCGCACCTGACCCGCATAGATACAGGCCGGTTATTGGCAGGCGATAGTCAGCGTGTCCCAATACAGGGCGCAAAGAAAACAGCTGATCAAGAGACAACTGGCCGTGGAAGATGTCGCCATCGATCAACCCAAAGCGGCGCTCCAGGTCCAAGGGCGACAAAACTTGGCGGCCGATGACTGCCGATTTGAAGTTAGGCGCGTACCGGGTCACTGTCTCAATAACGAGGTCGGCAAAGGCTGCTTTTTCATGAGCGTTTTCCCAACTGCGCCCATCGGGCAAATGCGGCGCCACATGCTGTACAAACAAACTGGCCACATGCTGGCCTGTTGGCGCAAGGCTATCATCGAGCGTCGAGGGGATGAGCATTTCGACAACCGGCTCGCGCGACCAGCCATAGGTTTTTGCGTCGAGGTAGGCTGTCTCTAAATAACGGAGCGTCGGGCCAATGATGATGCCGGAACCATGGTGGTCTTGGAATGCTTTACCAGGCCGGCAAGTGAAATCAGGCAATTCCGACAGCGCGACGTTCATGCGGAACGTACCGGACCCCGTTTTCATGCGCGTCAGGCGCCGATGCAGATCATCTGGCACATCGCTTGCGGCAACCATATCGCGAAACAGGAGTTTTGGAGGCACGTTGCTGGCCACGATGCGCGAACGCACCACGTCCCCGGAGTTCAAGACGACCCCGGCTGCGCGTCCATCCTCAACAAGCACCTGTGATACGGGCGCGTTGAGCCTGATCTCAGCACCTGCCTCACACGCCGACTTCGCCATGGCCTGTGTGATGGCACCCATTCCACCGATGGCGTGCCCCCAGCGCCCAAGCTTTCCATTCACTTCGCCGAAACAATGATGCAACAGCACATAAGCCGTACCCGGAGTAGAGGGTGCAGCGTAGGCCCCGACAATGCCATCGAAGGCGAAAGCCGCCTTCACGGTTTCGTTCTCAAACCAGCCATCGAGAAAATCGGTTGCACTTTTGGTGAAGAGATCAGCGACCAGACGCTGATCCGTAAGCGACAGCCCCATCACCTTTCGGCCAAGCGCGCCGCCTTTCAGAAGTTCTTTGATGCCGCCTCCGGCATTGGGCGGGGTCTTCAAAACGAGATCGCGCAAAACCCCTGCGGCTCTATCGAGTGCGGCGTCAAAAGCCGGTAGCCGTTCCGCATCGGCAGCAGAAAAAGCTGCAATCGCCTTTTGCCGGCCGGCGATACCATAGGGCATCAGAAGGCAACGCGTAGCGTCAACTGGCCAAAAATTTCCAGCGGGCCGTTCGACGATCCGTAAGCCATGACGGGCCAGATCGAGATCGCGAATGACCTTGGGATTGAGCAGGCTCACCGTGTAAGAGGCGACTGAATTGCGAAAGCCGGGATGGAATTCCTCGGTGACCGCTGCACCGCCAGCAACATCATTCTTTTCCAGAACAACAACGCTGAACCCTGCACGGGCCAGGTAAGCCGCCGCCGTCAAACCATTATGGCCGCCGCCGATTATGGCCGCGTCGTAGCGGCGTTGCCGGGGAGCCATTGAGGGCGTGCTCGATAATGTCATAGGTGCGCTTGTGACTGCTTTTGAGGCCATTTGCAACGCGGCCAGCGTATTGCGGCATCGTCCCTATCGGACCCTTCGGACGCCGCTTCAAAGTGCAGCCGGAGCTTGCGAACGATCGGTTGATTGCGATTCGCAATTTGATCAGCGCGACAAACACTGTTAACTGGGCGACTAGCGATTTTCAGTCCTGCTTGTGCTTAGATCTGAGCTGACCTTGTTCAAGGGCATGCGCACGTTTTCTTCTGTGAGGCGCTGATGCAGACCACACGAACTCACATGATGGTTGCGAAACCATCCGATGCTGACCAGCCCATCGTGAGCCACGACGGGACCTACCGTGTTCTTGGCATCGCGCTGGCTTCTGCCGTTTCGGCAGGATTCTGGGTCGCTGTTCTGGCGTTCCTGCTACCCGGCATCGGTATCGTGCTAGCAGCACCGGCTCTTATCCTGGCCGGGCTTGCGATTGCCAGCTTTGTCCCGGCAGTCCTGTTTTTTCTGACCGGCGGACATTGAATACAGGCGTCAGCCTTTATTCGGCGGCAGCCTTCCGCTTCGGCTGCACTTCGGCCATGTAATCCGCCAGCAGCGTTTCCGTGACGCGGCCGGGCTGGAACTGGTGCGGTCCGATCTCGCGCACCGGCGTCACTTCGGCAGCCGTGCCCACGATAAAGCACTCACTGAACGTCGGCAGTTCGGCCGGCATGATGGTGCGTTCGTGCACGGCGATACCGCGGCGCTTTGCCAATTCGATCACGGTTTGACGCGTGATGCCGTTCAAAAAGCAATCCGGATCGGGTGTGTGCAAGGCGCCGTCTTTGGCGAAGAACATGTTGGCACCGGTGCACTCGGCGACGTGCCCGCGCCAGTCGAGCATCATGGCGTCAGCATACCCCGCCCGTTCGGCGCGATGCTTTTCGATGGTGCAAATCATATAAAGCCCGGTCGCCTTCGCCTTCGAAGGGATCGTCGCGGGATCAGGGCGGCGATACTGTGCTAGCCCCACGCGAATGCCACGCAGCCGTTCGGCCTTGTCGAAGTACGAACCCCAGTTCCAGGCCGCCACGGCGAGATGAATTTTGCTATATTGGGCGGACACGCCAAGCTGCTCGCTGCCGCGCCAGGCAATGGGGCGCACGTAGCCGTCAGTGAGATTGTTGGCGGCGATCGCTTGTCGGCAGGCTTCGTCGATTTCATCGGCTGAGTAGGGAATTTCAAAGTCGAGCATGCGGCCAGACTCGATCAGCCGCAGCGTGTGTTCGCGCAGCTTAAAAATTTCGCCACCGTAGCAGCGCTCACCCTCAAAGACGGCGCTTGCATAGTGCAGGCCATGCGTCAGAACGTGAACATTCGCATCCCGCCAAGGTGTCAGCTTCCCGTCAAACCAAATAAATCCGTCGCGATCGTGGTAGGGGGGCATTAGGGCCATACGTTCGTTTCCTTCTCGGCCCTGGTTAGCCAGAGCCACAATTTTAAGGCCGGAAAGCCAGCAGGACTGCCGGCCAAACCGCCAAGTAAGCGGCCCGGCCGGCCCGCCTTACGTTTGTCACGCCTGCATCGCTACCTTAGACAGCGACCGGGAGCGCCGCGCCGTTGAACCCTTGCTGGCACCCTTAATCATTGAGCCTTGCTCAACTGCCCGGCGGAGTGAATTGACTTGCCACGACTATCAATCACCTCCAAATATGTCAACATGACTGACATAAATAGATCCCCTCCTCGCCGCACCATCGCGGCTGAACCCGCTGGCGCCCCAGTGCGGCCCTGCACCTTTGACCCTGCAGATCGTGATCATCTTCTCGCCTGTGTTGAACTTTTGTTTTTTGCCTATCGTGATTTTACGGGCGGCCCCGACGCGGTGCTTGAACAATATGGTTTTGGCCGCGCGCATCACCGTGTGCTGCATTTCGTTCAGCGCAATCCCGGTTTGCGGGTGGCGCGGCTGCTCGACATTTTAAAAATAACAAAACAGAGTCTTTCGCGGGTACTTAAGCAACTGCTCGATGAAGAGTTTATCACGCAGAAAAAAGGGCCCGAAGATCGCCGCGAGCGCCTGTTGTTCACGACATTGAAGGGCTCGAAGCTTGCCGAGAAGCTGGCGAGCCTGCAACTGCAGCGCATGGCAGCAGCGCTGAACAGTGCAGGGCCCGATGGGGCGGCGGCGGCGCGGCGATTTCTTCTCGGGATGATCGGAGAAGAAGACCGCGCGCACATAGAGGCGCTGATCATTGCAAGCCGCAAGACAGCTCCGCTGCAACAGGCGCGCCGCCCATGACAGACCGCGCGCCACCCCGCCATGCACCGCTGCCCGACGACGCACCCCATGTTCTCGTGGTCGATGACGATCACAAGATTCGCGAACTGCTGACACGCTACCTGATGGAAAACGGCTTCCGGGTCACGCCTGCCGCCGACGCCGCGATGGCACGGGCAGCGCTGCGAGGGTTGGCGTTCGACATCGTTCTGCTGGACGTAATGATGCCAGGCGAATCCGGTCTCGATTTGGCGCGTCATCTGAAGGCCACGACCAAGCTGCCCATTTGCATGCTGACCGCGCGCGCCGAAGCCGAGCATCGCATCGAGGGACTGGAAATCGGGGTTGATGAATATCTTCCCAAGCCATTCGAGCCCCGCGAACTGCTGCTGCGCCTCAAGAACATTCTGCGTCGCGGGCAGGCCCCGTCCGGCCCAAGTGATGAAGTGCGGATGGGTCCCAATGTGTTCCATATCGCGCGCGGCGAGCTCAAGCGCGAAGATGAAACCATCAAACTTACAGAACGTGAACGCGAGCTGTTACGCATTTTCGCCCAGCGCCGAGGCATGGTGGTGCAGCGCCACGAACTGTCGAGTGACGAGTCGACAGGCAGCGAACGCGCCATCGATGTGCAGATCAATCGCCTGCGCCGTAAAATTGAAACCGATCCAGCCAACCCTGTTTATCTCCAGACGGTGCGCGGCAAGGGCTACATTCTGTACACAGATTGACAGTGAGACCGTGGAACTGAATTTGGCAGCCATGCGTGCAGGGGCCGGTAAGGCACTGGGTAGGGCACTGGGGCCTGCCCGCGACAGTGCGCGCCATGCCAGTGCCGCAGCTCTTCGTTTGGT
>JANNXL010000509.1:0-2428 GCA_031409575.1 Hyphomicrobium sp. | reverse complement strand
GGCGTCGCTGGGGCAGGCGCAGCGGATGGCCTCGCTGCAGCTGGCGGATTCTCATTCTTCTTTGCAGCATCATCTTCAGCATTGGAACACGAAGCTGTTAACAGCGCCGATCCCCCGATCAAGAGTGCCAAACCCACACATAGTGCGTTTCCCGTTTTCAGCACGTCAGCATTTCCTTCCCTGTTTCCACCCCGTGTGGCGCGGCTTTTTTTTTACAGACCTGTTCCGGCCCGTTGCGTCGTGGAGCCTCAATTGTTGACTGCTCCATCCAGTAGTTTCAGCAACGACACCACGGCAGTATTCCCATTCTGCTGCGCAATGTCAGAGGCCGTTTTCCCTTCTGCGTTTCTAAAGTTTCTATCCGCGCCCGATTCCACAAGCAGGCCCACGATAGGCGTGTTGTTATGAGCAGCCGCGAGAAGCAGCGCACTAACGCCCGAATTGGCAGTGGCATTGACGTTTGCGCCCCGCTTGATGAGGGCATCGACAACATCAATGGGACCAGGATCTTTCGGGTTCCATTTTTCGACGCGCGAAACGCCCGCACCCAGCGTCAGTCGTCGCATCTCCTTACCGGCCGCGAGCATGAGTGGGGTCAGCTTTGCGTCACCCACAACTGTTTCGACGGGTGCGTTTGCCTCGATGAGCGCCATTGCAGCTTTGTATTGGTCCTCAATGATTGCAAGCGTGAGTGGCGTAAACCCGTCCTTGGTCCGGGTGTCCTTGCTCGCTCCTGCGGCAACAAGCACAGCAACCGATGGCGCATGGTTGCGCAACACGGCATGATGCAGGGCTGTGAAGCCATCCTGATCCACGGCATTCACATCGGCATTCAGCGCGAGCAGCGCCGACAGAACTGCATCGTTGCGATTGCGTGCCGCGCTGTGGAGTGGCGGATAACCTTGGCTGTCGCGCTTGTTGGGGTCTGCGCCCCGCCCGACGAGAAACTTTATGCGTTCGACATCAGCTGCCAGCACGCCGTTGGCGAGTTCCTGATTGAGATCGGCACCGTCTTTAAGCCAGTCTTCAACGCGCGCTTGCGTAACCAACTGATCAGGTGCAACTGGCGGCGGCACGGCGGGTGCCACATACTCACGCGTTTTGGTGTAAGCGCCATGCGCAGGCAGATCGCCGGCCACTACGCACTTGCTGCACTGAACCAACGGTACGCCGAAGTCACGCAGGATTTTCTCGATATCAGCCCGGCGCGCCTCCAACGCCAGATCGAGTTTGTATTTCAAAACCCAGTCGACCTTGCGCAAGCCAATGGCCAACTCGAACTCCAGGGGAACATCGTCTTCCCATAGGTTGACCGGCTGGACGACGAGTGGCGCACCCTTCATGGTCTTGAGCCAGCCTGCAAATGGCCCCCAAATGCCCGCAACATCCAGCTTGCCATCAAGCACCTGCTGGACTTGCTGCCAGGGCTGATTGATCGGATTGAGATCGGAATTGTGACTGACGACGTGTAGCGAGACGTTACTAATAATGCCGCGCCTGTTTAGAGCTGTGCGCAGTCCCGAAGTCTGAAAAACTCCAATCTTGACGTCTTTTAACTTCGGATCATCGAGGCTTTTGAAATCCAGCCCTTTGTCGCTGCGATAAGCGAGAACATAGGTGGTCTTGTAGATTGGATTGGTCGAGATCGTACGATCGAGGCCCACCGGAATGTCGAGCAGAAGATCGCAGTCGTTCGTGTCGAAGGTCTGGCGCGTGAGCCCACGCATTAGATACGGCCGCCAGAAATAGTGAACCTGGGCTCCGATCTCGGCGGCGACAAGTTCAATGATCTTGTTCTGAAATCCAGCCCGGTTGATATCCGATAACGGCAAATTGCCCGGATCTCCACACACCCGCAGCGTCGCTTGGCGATGTTCAGCAGCCGCTTTTTTCAGCGCTGTATGATCGGCGGCTGTAAGCGGTATTTGCTGTTCAAGCCGTGAGAATGCTCCGCTCAGTGAATCGCTGACAACGTCTTCGCCGGCGGCAATTGCGGACTGCGGACCGTGAAGCAATAACCCAGCCAAAGCAGACGCCGTGGCGGCACGGAACAAGCTTTTCACTTTGCCCATAACTCTCAATTCATTTGAGTGATGTCTGTGCGATATCGCCGGAGCAGACGTAGACGTCCGGCACCGTGGTGGGGCCGGACGTCTTGCCGTTGTGCGCCCTGCAGAGGGCCCAACCAGAAAGGCTCAATCGCCAACGCGGAAGGTAAACAGCGTACCTGCCTGCGGGATCTTGTCGAGGTTGGCAGCCTTCGTCATGGCCGTTGCGCCGATCGCACCGAACTTGTCGTTGAGATCGAGGCCAGCCGTGACAGGAACACCAATCCAGCCGCCGATACCCGACAGGATCGAGACGTACTGCTTGCCCTTGATCTTGTAGGTGATCGGGTTTGCAATCGAGCCAGAAGCGAGCTTACGGC
>JANNXL010000508.1:0-7870 GCA_031409575.1 Hyphomicrobium sp. | reverse complement strand
GACCCGGATTTCAAGCTGCGGGATCAGCACCTGCTTTTCGGTTTGAAGGTCGACCAGCCCACTAATGCCCGCAAGTTTCGACCGGAGCGTCTCGGCAAGGCTGCGCAGCGTATCGAGGTCGTCGCCGTAGATCTTCAGTGCAATTTCCGCCCGGACACCGGACAGCAAGTGGTCGAGGCGATGCGAAATCGGCTGCCCGACATTGATCGTCGCTGGCAGAACCGCGAGCTTGGACCGCACATCCGCCAGTATGGCCTCGCGAGTGCGGTCGGACTTTTCAAGATCAACGTCAATTTCACTGGAATGAACGCCCTCGGCATGTTCGTCGAGTTCGGCGCGGCCCGTGCGCCGCCCGGCCGTTTTGACCTCCGGAACTTCAGTCAGTAACCGCTCTGCGATGAGCCCGATCCGGTTGCTTTCTTCGAGCGAGATGCCTGGATTGAAGGTCATGCTGATGGTCAGCGTGCCTTCATTGAACGATGGCAGGAATGCGCGTGGCAAGGCAGATGCAGCAACAGCGGCTAAGAGCACGACGGCAGCGATCGTGCTGATTATCAATTTTGAATGACGAAACGCCCAATGCAGGAGGCGCTCATTGCCTCGCTTCAGGACGCGGACCATCGCGCCATCGTGATGGTCGAGTTGCTTGGCGCTCCCCAACAAATACGACGCCAACACGGGCGTCACCGTGATCGAGACCAGCAAGCTTGCCAAAATGGAAACAATGTAGGCCACGCCTAGCGGCGCGAACAGTCGTCCCTCAATGCCCGACAGGGCGAACAGCGGAATGAAGACGAGCACGATGATAAACGTCGCGTAGACGATGCCTGAGCGCACTTCGATGCTGGCGTCCGCGACCACTTGGAGGAGGGGCGTTGGCTGGGGCTTGGTACGGTTCTCCCTAAGACGCCGGAAGATGTTTTCAACATCGACCACGGCATCGTCGACCAGCTCACCGATGGCGATCGCTAGGCCGCCGAGCGTCATTGTATTGATCGACAGTCCAAACGCCTTGAACACCAGCACCGTGACCAGAAGCGACAAAGGAATGGCAGTCAGCGAGATCAATGTCGTCCGCGCATTGAACAGAAACAAGAACAAGATCACGGCGACGACGACGGCGGCTTCCATCAGCACGTTTTTCACATTACCAATCGATGTCGAAATGAAATCCGCTTGCCGGAACAGGATCTGATCAACCTTGATGCCGTTAGTCAGCTTCTTACCAACGTCTTTCAGCGCTGCCTCAACTTGCGCCGTCAGTTTGACGGTGTCGGCTCCGGGCTGTTTCTGGATCGAGATAATAACCGCAGGCGTGCCATTGAACCCGGCGTCTCCGCGCTTGACCCGCGCCGCATAGGCCACTTCTGCGACTTGACGCAAAAACACCGGCTGATCTCCGCGCGTGACCACCACAACATTGCGCAAATCGTCAAGATCGGTCGTGCGTCCGAGGTTGCGGATCAGATATTCGCGATCATGCTGGTCGACGAATCCGCCGCCCGTGTTGCCGCCGAACGCGCGAATGGCGCGCTCGATCTCTTCGACACCGACATTGAGCGAGGCCAGTGCGGCGATATTGGGCGTCACACGGAACTGTCTGACCTGACCGCCAATCGGAATAACCTGGCTGATGCCGGAAATCGACAGCAGCCTCGGACGGATCACGAAATCCGCCATTTCGCGAACAGCCATCGCATCGGCCTTGTCGCTGCCTGTCACCGCGATCAGCATGATCTCGCCCATGATCGAAGACACCGGCCCCATTTGCGGGATGATGCCGGACGGGAGCTGTGATGCGACGCTCGCCAGCCGTTCGGCGACCTGCTGGCGATTTCGATAGATATCGGTGCCCCAATCAAACTCGGCGTAGACAATCGACAGGCCAATGCCGGCGACGGAACGTACCCGCGTCACGCCCGGAATGCCGTTGAGAGCCGTTTCAATCGGATAGCCAACGAGTTGCTCGACCTCCGGTGGTGCCAGACCTTCCGCTTCGGTCATGATCGTCACCGTCGGCTTGTTGAGATCAGGAAAAACGTCAACGGGGAGCGTGCGAAGGGCGAGCGAGCCCCAGACGACGAGAAGCGCTGCGGCTGCCAGTACGATGAGCCGGTTGTTGAGGCTGGTCTTGACCAGAAAATTGAACATCTGCGCCCCCTCACCGGACCTGATTGATGAGTTCGGCGCCGCGCACCACGACGCGGCTTCCAGGGTCGAGCCCTGCCGTCACACCGAGACGTTCGGCATCGATCGGCTCAGTTTTAACCACCCGCGCCTCAAACCGCTCGGCTTCGGCATGGGCCCAAACAACCGATTGACCATTTGACGATCGAACGACACTCGATCGGGGCAATGTGACCGCCGAAACAGGTTCATCGATCGGCGCGTGCACGGTCACCGGTTCGCCGACATTGAGCGCAATGCCTTCAGTCTTGATCCTGAATCGCAGCGGGACGGCCTGCTGCCGGAGCGAAGGTGACCGGCCCGCAAATGACAACGTCACTTTCCGGCCGTCTGCTGTCTGCGCAAGCGCCTCTTTTCCAGATTGCGCGATGTTCGCCGCAGACGCGGAATCGAACGCAAGCGCTTCGACCCAGAGACTGCCAGGGTCGACGATCTGAAACAGAATGGCCTGCGCTTCGACGACCTGACCCGCCGTTACATTGGCTTGCGAGAGAAGGCCGTCAGCCGGAGCACGAAGTTCTTCGCGCTCAGCAAGGACCGGCTTGATCGTGGCGCGCCGTTTGCGGAGCGCATCCAATGTAATGCGGGCATCAATGATTTGGCTTTCAGGGACCGCCAGTCCTTTCAACGGCTCAATGCGGCGCAGTTTGGCTTCCGCCAGGGTAATCTGCTGATCAAGATCGCCTTGCGTTTGCCGTATGTCGCTTTGATCAACGACGGCGACTTGCGGGATCAGATAGCCCAGCACATCGTCCTTTTTAACCCGCGCTCCCACAGCCGGAAAACCACCGGACGGCGCTTCGACGCGGCCCGTGAGTAGTGCCTGGACGAGACCGCTGCGATTGGGATCTGGGATCACCTGTCCAATCAACCGCACCGTTTTTTGGACCGATTGCGCGGTTGTCGCCTGCACCGTCGTGATGCCCAGCAACCGTTGTGTTGCTTTCGGCACGAAGACAGCGCCATCTTCCATACGCCGCGACGTCTCGGGCAGGTCTAGAATGGCTTCGACCGCTGAGCCAGCCGAAGGTATTCTCCGGTTCTCGGTACTCAAAACAACAGCCGACATCGTGACCGTACTGAGCCCAGTGATCGCGGCGCCAGTCAGAAAGGCTTTGCGCGCACGGCGTGGCCCTCTGACGGCAGCTAGCGCCATGAGCAGGGCCGCGCCTAACGCGCCGCCAAGCATCCAGATTGGAATACTGGGCAGCACCGTTCCCTGAGGAAGAACATGATCCCAAATCGAGTTGTGGCTCGCTGCAGCCGGCGGCGGGTTTGGAATGTCGAGCCGCCCGATCAGCAGATCGGACGCGTCGCCAGCAGTCACCGCGAAAGTCAAATCGTAGTGGCCCGGCGCTTTCACCCATGGCGCGTCGATGACGTAGACACCCTTCACTTCCTTCGCAGCTTTTGTTTCATCACCTCTGGTCAACTCGACAGTTGCACCCGTCACACTCTCATTGGACCAAAATGCGTTGAGATAGACGAGCAGTTTGCCGCCGTCGCGCGCGACCGGTATGCCAACAAGCTCGAAAACATCGGAATGCGCGTCGAAGCGGGGTCCGGATGACAGCATCGCGGCGGGCTTTTCATCGCCGTGGTCTTCGCCGCCATGGGCATAGGCCTTCGCAAGCGGCAGGGATACGGCAATGACTATCAGCGCGGCGGCCAGTGACCTCAAAGCACCCCGTCCCCGCGCCAGATTTAGTGTTTGTTTTATCATTGCCGTATCCTCGCTTTCGTGTCTGGCTAGCTTACTTCTTCAACTTCGCGAGCCAGTCCTTCATGAAGGCGATCTCGCTCTCTTGCGCCTTAATGATTCCTTCTGCGAGCTTGCGGGTCTCTGGATCTTTCCCGTACTTCAGCAGCACGTTGGCCATATCGATGGCACCTTGATGATGCGGGATCATGCCTTTGACGAAGTCGATATCGGCATCACCGGTGAACTCGATGCTCATATCCTTGTGCATCTTCATGTTGACCGCTTCGAAAGCAGCCGCAGACGCGCTCTTGGGCTTTTCAGTTGCTTTCATATCTTTCATGTCGTGCATTCCGGGCATGTCCTTCATGTCATCTGCCAATGCAGAGACAGGTGCGAACAGGATGGCAATGGCGAGCAGAGTTGTGGCCATTTTCATGTAGGTTTTCCTTTCGAGGATGGTGAGTTGAGTTTAATTTGCTAGTGATTGATCGCAGGGGCTGTACAGCCCGGGTGCCTTCGGCCAAGCCCGGTGCAAAGAACAACGTCCGAGCGGTCTCCAACTCTGACGTGGACGTGCGGGACTGAAGGGCTGAAATCGATGCGCTTTAGGCATGGCCCTTTGGCACAGGTGCCATAACCTGTGAGCCGGGAGACGCCGTCGCGCCAAGGCATGACGTGAGCGGATGCCGGAACAGATATCAGCACCATACTGAAAGCTAATGCGGAGCTATATACCGCCGGCATGGGGCGTCTCTTTGATGTTTGATCTGCAGTCATTGTTTGAGCCCTTTCATATGCATTGCTTTGTTGGCGCCAGCTTCCGCCGTATCAGCGCGCAATTGTGCGCCGTACAGTGCTCGGATTCGCTGACAGCAGAAGACCGATAAGGGTCTCCCTGCGAGCATTGGTTATGTCGAGAAGGATTGCGCGGCGCTGCATTGCGCAGATCAACCGTCGCAGAAGCTCTGCTACCGCAGAGCGCAGATCAGGCCTTCGGCGGCCGATCCAAGCCGAAGATCATTTCGGGATATGCCCAGCCCAATCGGGCGAGGTGATAGCGAACATGGTTCGATAGATCGCCAAACCACTTTTCAGACGAAGAGGCGGTGGATGCGCAGCAATGGCCGCCCATGCCGCACGAGGAGGCGCCTTGGCAACAGCAAGCGCCGGGCGGACATCTCGTCTGGTCAGACGGTGACTTCGATACGGCTGAAACAGCCAAGCTCGTGTCAATGGCGAGTGGAGCGAAATTTGGGGTCCGAGATGCGTCAACAATAGACGAGACGACCAGTTGGCGCCCCCCCGTCGAGCCGACGGGTTGCCAAGCGTCTGATAATAGGCTCGTGGCAACCGGTGAGAGGGACGCATGCTCGTGACCAGCATGGGCAAGAGCGTTCGCCGGGGCGCCGAACAAAACAGCGACCAGCACGACGATAGCTCTAACTGCCTGCGCAAGGCTCACGAAATATCCCTTTGTTTGCCTACTTACACCAATTCGAAGCTCGAGATGGAAAGGTTAGATTCCGTCCGGACCCGGCTTTCTATCTATCTGAGCGTGCCAGAACTTCCATCAACTCGGTTACTTTCTTGCGCTGCTCAGACTTATTACCACTGGCAATGGCGTGCTCGACGCAATGCCCAACATGATCTTTGAGCACCGCTTCCTCAACCCGGCGCAAGGCCGCGCGAACCGCAGAAATCTGGGTGATGATGTCGATGCAATAGCGGCTCTCATCTACCATTTTTGCGATTCCACGCACCTGACCTTCGATCTTACTCAGTCGCTTCAAGCACATCGCAGCAGTTTCTGTTTCCATCATTGACTCGTACCCTGGCAGGGTATACCTGTCAATACCCATACCCCCATGGGGTAGTGCAACCGCACTGAACCTTTTGAGTAGAAGTTAATTTGGAACGATCTCGTTGATAGCAGCGTTGTTGTAACGACTGAGACCATTCACAAAGTATGAGGAGACCGCCATGTCGTGCTGCGCCAGTCATACTAAAGCTGCTGAAACTCATGAGACCGCTGCCAAGGCCCACATGGCCGCAGCCAATCTTCACAGCAAGGGGGAGCATGCGAGCGCCCTCGAAAGGTCAACCGATGCCAAATGCTGCTGCGGTACGGCTCAGAAGGCGACCGGCGAAGCTCATGAAAAGAGCGCTGCGCAAGCTGCGAAGTAGAGTTATTTAGCGGACGCCCGGGTGAGCAAAATTATGACAGACCATCAGACCCTGGCACAGCATAACCCGAACGGCACACGACACACCAACGAGGTTGGTGGCGAGCGCTCTGCTGAACCCGGCTCGACAGCTTCACTCGTCAAAGATCCCGTTTGCGGCATGGATGTCGACCCCCATGCCGCAAAACATAGTGCCTTGCATGAGGGACATCCGTATTATTTTTGCTCGGCGGGTTGCCGTGCAAAATTTTTGAGCGATCCAAAAGCCTATCTCGGCACGCGGGCAGATGTTGCTGCCGTGCCGGTTGGAACAATTTACACATGCCCCATGCATCCTGAGATCAGGCGTCCAGGACCGGGGGCCTGTCCCATTTGCGGCATGGCACTCGAACCGGAGACCATATCTGCCGATAGCGGCCCCAATGCCGAACTTGCCGAAATGACGCGTCGCTTTTGGATCGGCATGGCACTCACCATTCCCGTATTCTTTCTCGAAATGGGCGGTCATCTGACGGGGCTGCATCAGTGGCTTGGACAACGGACGTCGAACTGGCTTCAGCTTATGCTTGCCACGCCTGTCGTACTCTATTGCGGGTGGCCATTCTTCGAACGGGGCTGGGCTTCGCTCAAAACGCACAACCTCAACATGTTCACGCTGATCGCCATGGGCACAGGTGTGGCCTGGGTGTTCAGCATCGTTGGCACGCTCTGGCCGGGTCTGTTTCCTGCATCAATGCGCGGGCAAGACGGCTCAGTGACAGTCTATTTCGAAGCGGCAGCTGTCATCACCGTGCTTGTGCTCTTAGGCCAAGTTCTCGAACTCAAAGCGCGTGAGCAAACCAGTGGAGCTATTAAGGCACTGTTAGATCTATCGCCCAAAATGGCACGGCGGATCAAAACCGACGGCACCGACGAAGACGTGAGCCTCGATCAAGTAATCGCCGGTGAACGCCTGCGGGTTCGCCCAGGTGAGAGGGTGCCGCTTGATGGTGAAATTATGGACGGCCGAAGCGCTATCGATGAATCGATGGTAACGGGAGAGTCGATGCCCGTCACTAAGACCGTCGGCGCCAAAGTCATTGGCGGAACCATGAACCAATCAGGCGGCTTTGTCATGCGTGCCGACAAGGTCGGCAAAGACACGCTTCTCTCTCAAATCGTTGAGATGGTGGCGAAGGCACAGCGCAGCCGCGCACCTATCCAGCGTCTTGCAGATCAGGTCGCAGGCTGGTTCGTGCCTTCCGTGATCGTGATAGCATTGCTGGCGTTTGCCGCGTGGTCGGTCTGGGGACCGGAGCCGAGAGTCACGTATGGCCTCATCGCTGCTGTGTCCGTTTTGATTATCGCCTGCCCCTGCGCGCTTGGCTTAGCAACGCCGATGTCCATCATGGTCGGCGTTGGGCGCGGCGCCCAGGCCGGTGTTCTGATCAAGAATGCTGAATCGCTCGAACGTATGGAAAAGGTCGACACGCTTGTTGTCGACAAGACGGGAACCCTGACGGAAGGCAAGCCGAGGGTAGTAGCTATTCGCACGTCAGACGGCCTCGATGAGGCGGAACTCCTGCGGTTGACCGCCAGCCTTGAGCGGTCGAGCGAACATCCACTCGCCGACGCCATCGTGCGCGCTGCGCAAGATCGCGGAATGACACTTGCGCAGGTTACAGACTTCGACTCTCCGGTGGGTAAAGGCGTGACGGGTACGGTTGACGACCGGGCGATCGTGATCGGCAACCAGCGGATCATGGCAGATGCAGGAATCGACACGTCTCAGTTCGATTCCGCAGCCGACGAACTTCGA
>JANNXL010000507.1:0-11772 GCA_031409575.1 Hyphomicrobium sp. | reverse complement strand
CCGGCCCGGGTACGCGATTGAGTACGACTATGTCGATCCCCGCGAGCTCACCCCGGGGTTAGAGGTCAAGGTCCTCCCCGGACTTTATTTGGCGGGTCAGATTAACGGGACCACGGGTTATGAAGAAGCGGGTGCTCAAGGGCTCTTGGCTGGGATTAACGCGGCCCTCGCCGCGGGTGGAGCTGGTGCACCGTTCACCGTTTCACGAGCCGACGGCTATATGGGGGTGATGGTCGACGATCTGGTGACGCGAGGCGTAACAGAACCCTATCGAATGTTCACGTCGCGGGCTGAGTTCCGGCTCAAACTGAGAGCAGACAACGCCGATCAGCGGTTGACGCCGCTGGCTGAGAAGCTTGGCTGCGTAGGCGCCGAGCGTTCCTCTCATTTTTCTCAGAAGCAGATCAGCTTAGACGAGGGTGCATCCCTACTCTCAAGCCTCTCCCTCACACCAAGCGAAGCCGGGCGCCATGGACTTGACGTGAACCGCGACGGCAAGCGCCGGACAGCAATCGAACTCATGGCATTGCCAGGTGTTGATATCGCCCGTCTCGCAGCCATCTGGCCAGAACTCGCAAATTTGAACCCCGCCACCGCCTCCCAGTTGTATATCGATGCCCGTTACGCATCGTATGTCCGGCGGCAGGATGACGACGTGGCCGCGCTGTACCGGGATGAATCCATTAACATCCCCTCAGATCTCGATTTAATGGGCCTCACCGGCTTGTCCAATGAAATGCGCCAAAAGCTTGGTCATCATCGTCCCGCCACGATGGCACATGCCGCCAGGATTGATGGCATGACTCCGGCAGCGCTGATGCTGGTGTTGTCGGCGATCAAGCGCCATGGGACTCGGAAACTTGCATGACCAGGACCGGTCAGCCTGAAACCACAATCAATGGACCAGAGTCATTTGCTAGTACCTTTGGCGTTTCACGTGAAACGATAGGCAAATTGAGCACTTACGCGGCTTTGCTCAAGCAGTGGCAGAAGACGATTAACCTCATTTCGCCACTCACGGTGGATGCCGTCTGGCACCGTCACATAGCTGACTCTGCGCAATTGGTGAGATTGGCGCCGACTGACGCTTGCACGTGGGCCGACCTGGGATCAGGGGCTGGGTTTCCGGGCCTGGTCATCGCCGTATTGGTACAGGAACGTCCCGGAGCGAAGGTTACGCTCGTGGAAAGCGATGCCCGAAAGGTGGCGTTCCTCCGCGAAGTCGTCCGGCGGTTGGCACTGTCTTCCGCTGTGGACATCTGCCATGCGCGAATCGAAACGGGATCGACTCACGCTAGGGTTGGGCATGCCGATGTTGTAACCGCGCGCGCACTCGCGCCACTATCGAAGTTGCTGGGTCTGTGCCAGCCCTTTTTCGGGCCTGAAACAGTGGCGCTTCTGCTGAAAGGCCGGGACGCCGAGGGCGAAGTAAACGAGGCCCGAGCCGACTGGAATTTTGAGGCGCGCATGGTGCCCAGCATGACCGACAGGGATGCGCGCGTTGCGGTTATTTCGAAGTTGCAGGCACACGGGCGGTAGCGCAGGCTCACGCAATCGCCTTTTGTACAGATAGTCCGGAGGGTTAGTGTCTTGAACAGCTATGCCATTGGAGCGGGAACGCTGAGAGTGCTCGCGGTCGCCAACCAAAAGGGTGGCGTGGGCAAGACCACCACGGCCATCAATCTGGGAACTGCGCTCGCCGCCGTCGGTGAGCGCGTGCTCGTGATAGACCTCGATCCGCAGGGCAATGCCTCTACCGGACTGGGAGTGCCACCCGATGCCCGGCCGCTGACGTCGTTCAATGTCATGGTCGGTGAGGCCACTCTTGCTGATGCTGCGGTGCAGACCAGTGTACCCGGCCTGTCGGTTGTGCCGGCCAATTCCGATCTGGTGGGGCTCGAAAACGATCTGATGGGCGACGCAAACCGCGCCTTTAAGCTCCGTGACGCGATTGGCGGTCTGGTGGGTCACATGAGGGCGCGTCTCGATGAGCAGCCGATCAGCTACGTGTTGATTGACTGCCCCCCGTCGCTGAGCTTGCTTACCTTGAACGCTTTGGCGGCGGCAAATGCCGTTCTTGTTCCAGTTCAATGTGAGTTCTTCGCGCTCGAAGGAATTTCGCAGCTTAAAGAAACCATCGACCAAATCCGTGGCTCTCTCAATCCCAGTCTCGAGATCCAAGGCGTTGTGCTGACGATGCATGATGCACGCACCTCGCTGTCGCGCGAAGTCGCTGAAAACGTGCGCGCTTTCTTCGGACCCAAGGTCTATGAATCCGTCATCCCGCGTAACACGCGCGTTGCCGAAGCACCGTCCCACGGTAAGCCGATCCTTCTCTACGACTACGACTGTGCCGGCAGCCAGGCGTATATCCGGCTTGCGACGGAAATCATTGAGCGGGAACGCCGCAACAAGGCTGCGTGATTTGGTTTTGGGCGCCCTAAACATCTCTAAGAAACGATCTCAAAGAAGGCTGACGGGAACATGAATGCTCCGCTGCAGAAAAGCCGCCTGGGACGTGGTTTGGCCTCTTTGATCGGTGATGCGCCACAGGCCGAAGCCCGGCTTCCGGCCGAGGGCGAACAGCGGATGGTGCCGATTGAGCAGCTGCGCGGCGGCAGTCTGAACCCGCGTAAGGACTTCCGGGACGAAGAACTTTCTGATTTGGCGGATTCGATCCGATCGAAGGGCCTCGTTCAGCCCATTATTGTGCGGCGTGACGCTGAAAATCGAACCGGTTTTGAAATCGTAGCCGGCGAACGCCGCTGGCGGGCCGCTCAGAAGGCCGGCTTGCATGCCGTGCCGGTGATTGTCCGCGATCTCGATGACCGCGAAGTCCTGGAACTTGCCATTATCGAGAACGTGCAGCGTTCCGACTTAAACGCCATCGAAGAAGCATCCGGCTACCGCGATCTTATCGAACGGTTTTCCTACAGCCAGGAGCAGGTGTCGGAGATCATAGGTAAGAGCCGCCCGCATGTTGCAAACACGCTTCGACTTTTGAAGCTTCCCGAGGGCGTGCAGATCTTTGTACAGGAAGGCAAGCTGTCTGCGGGACATGCCCGCACTCTGGTTGGGCGTCCTGACGCCGAAGCATTGGCGCAGCAGATTATCGATCAGTCGCTCAACGTGCGTGAGGCAGAAGCCCTCGTGCAAAACGGTCCTATTGGAACCGAAGGGCCGAGCGGGCGTAAAGTGCGCGACAAAGATCCAGATACGAAGGCTTTCGAAAAGGAACTTGCGGATCTTTTGGGTCTGAAGGTCGAGATCAAGCGCGGCTCAGGCGAAAGCGGACATCTCGTCATCAAGTATGGGAACTTCGACCAGCTCGACTATGTCCGGCTCCGTCTCGCCGGCATGCCGGGGGCTTGAATTCTATCGCAAATTGGTCCGCATTCACCGACCTGTGTCTTCCATCTTGACGGCGATGCCCAACGAAGGCTCATTGGGTCCAAGACGCGCGGGGCTGACATGCGCGCGAAGGATTGCCGATGAGCAGCGACGTTCTCAATAAACTTGCCCAGACAATTAAGGCCCGGCGCAGCGATGCGGCCTCGACCTCGTACACGCGCCAGCTTCTGGATGCGGGTCCGGAAAAATGCGCCAAGAAATTTGGCGAAGAGGCTGTTGAGCTCATCATTGCGTCGGTTGGATCAGATCGATCCGCTATAGCGGCTGAGGCCGCCGACGTCGTCTACCACCTCCTAGTTCTGCTGGAGACACGGTCTGTTTCGCTTGATGACGTTCTGAGCGTTTTGGATGGCAGAATGGGAACATCGGGCCTGGATGAGAAGGCCGCGAGAGCGCGGAAGTGATCGGGTACTGAAATGAGCCGCACGCGTACGGGTCAACCAAGTGTATCGGCACCGCTGGCATGGAACCCGGTGCCACTTACTGCTGATATGCCATTTTCGCCCTATCAAATTTTCAATCGTCAGGATTGGGCAGGGCTGCGCGCTGATACGCCCATGACGCTGGAGCCTGATGAGCTAGAGCAGCTCTCAGGTATTATCGATGAGCTTTCAGTTGAGGAAGTGGTTGAGATTTATCTTCCCTTGTCGCGCTTGCTTAATCTCCACGTTGCAGCTCTCCAGCAACTGCATTCCGTTACGTCGACGTTTCTCGGGCGCTCCGTCAACAAAGTGCCATTTATTTTGGGTGTGGCCGGGTCGGTCGCGGTTGGAAAGAGTACGACGGCACGTGTGTTGAAAGCGCTCCTGGCGCGCTGGCCCGATCATCCACGTGTCGACCTCATCACGACGGATGGCTTTCTCTATCCAAACAAGGAGCTGGAAAAGTCTGGATTGATGAATAAAAAGGGCTTTCCAGAGAGTTTTGACGGGGCCGCGCTGTTGCAGTTTCTGGCGGATGTCAAATCTGGCAAGGACCGTGTTGAAGCGCCGGTCTATTCGCACTTTCATTACGACATTCTTCCGGGACAGAATGTCGTGGTTGAAAATCCGGACATTCTTATCGTTGAGGGCCTCAACGTGCTGCAGCCGGCGCGCTTACCCAAAGGCGGAGAGGCAATTCCGTTCGTTTCTGACTTTTTTGATTTTTCAATATTCATCGACGCCGACCCCATTGTGATAGAAGAATGGTATCTCGCCCGGTTCATGCGCTTGCGTGGAACAGCCTTTCGCGATCCGGGTTCCTATTTTCATCGATATACAAGATTGAAGGCCGATGTGGCGCGGTCTCGCGCCAGTGAAATCTGGCGAACGATCAATCTCAAGAACCTCGAAGAAAACATTCTGCCAACTCGTCAGCGGGCAAGTTTGATCATGCGCAAATCAGCCACTCATTGCGTTGACTCGGTGGCGCTGCGAAAACTGTAGTGTGTGCGCAAGGACCAAAAAAGAAAACGGCCGCTTGGGGAGCAGCCGTGGAAGTTCGCATGTTGAGGTCGTTTGAAACGCAACGCTAGTGCAGAGTTTTGCCAGGATCCGGACCCAACGCACACCAGGCGGCAGCAAAATCAGTCAAAACCGTATGGCTGTTCAATGCAGCTGATACGGGCGGCGAACGTAAAACGTGATCGTAGATAATCCACTGCGCTCGCAGAGATGTCGCCATCGAGTGCAATCCAATCTCAGTCCACAATGAGAACCAGTCCAGGGCTTCGGAGTGCGCGGTGGCCGGTGAGTGTCGTGCTTGCGGCCGCAAAGTAGCGGCTTGAAGGGCAAGGTTCGAGGTCATGTTCGTTGTGGAGTGGCTCACACCAGCCAGCGCCACTGGTGCGGGCTTTGCAGACGAGACTGGCGCAGACCGTACCGGCTCCGGAACGGATTTCAGAGCGACGGCGCGGGCAGTGCGCGCAGCTTGGTCGCGCCGGGCAGCTGCTGAGCTAGCCACGGGGGCGGGATGCGTTGCCTGAATGAGATTGAATTTATCGCGCAAACGGCGAATTGCCGACGGGTCTGTTACCCCCATAGACTTAATCGCTGTTGTGGGCTTCAGCGCTGGATTGCCTTTAACCAAATGCTGGAGCGACTGAAGAATAGCGCTGTCGTCACGCCCTGTACCTTTCGGGCGGCCACGGCTTAGTTTGATGTTTGACATGCGGAGGCCTCTCGAGTCACGCGATTCGCTTAATTGAGTCATGATCTTATTCGGAGGCTATTTCCAGGGAGATTATATAAAATGGAATTAATTCACGAATGGATGCATATGAAATAGTTGTGTTTTTACAAAAATGCAGTTGGATGCGTCTATCGATATACAGCATCCCGGCAGGGCGATAAGCCGTAGAAAGAGAACCGGGCCAGATTAGACAATTCTGTTTTTGAAGGGCTTAAAAGCCCCGCAAACGGGCCAATTCGGCAAGGGATTGGGCAGGGCGCGCGCCAATATGGCTGATGATTTCGGCAGCCGCCAAGCTGCCGAGCCGGCCGCAATCGGCGAGTGTCTGGCCATTGGTAATGCCGAATAGGAATCCGGCAGCATATAGATCGCCTGCACCAGTGGTATCTAAGACGGTGTGGACGGGCTCGACGGGGATGGCGTGCCCGGTGCCCTCCGCGAGAATGAGCGAACCCTGGGCGCTGCGGGTCAACACCGCCAGTTTGGTGTCGGCCGCTATACGTGCGGCGGCGGTGTCGAAGTTTCCGGTCTCGTAAAGCGATATGACTTCAGCTTCGTTGGCAAAGACGATGTCGACGCCGGACCTGATCAGGTCGAGGAATTCGGCGCGATGGCGGTCGACACAAAAGCTATCTGACAGTGTTAGTGCAACCTTACGGCCTGCGGCTTTGGCGATGGCTACCGCCTGGCGAAACGCAGCTTTGGCTTCAGGGCGGTCAAACAAATACCCCTCCAGATAGATGACCGCTGATTGTTTGATCATTTCGGGATCGACTTCGCCCTGGTCGAGTTCGGTCGAGATGCCGAGGAACGTATTCATGGTGCGCTCACCATCGGGCGTCACCAGAATGAGCGAGCTTGATGTCGGTGCGCCGCCAGCCGCGGCGGCAGTGGTGTAGGCTACCTGAGATGCCGTGATGTCATGCCGGAAGATCTTTCCAAAGGCGTCATCGGCGACCTTGCCGATGAAGGCGGCCCGTCCGCCGAGAGAGGCGACGCCCACCATGGTGTTTGCGGCAGACCCGCCGGAGATCTCGATGCCCGGGCCCATGGCCTGGTATAGCGTGGCGATCGTTGCGGCATCGACAAGCCGCATATGGCCTTTCGGGGCGCCATGCTTGGCCAGGAAGGCATCGTCGCAGCGGCCGATAATATCGACGATCGCATTGCCAATGGCGGTCATGTCGTAGCGCAGAGCGGTCATGGGGTGTCCTTGGAAGGGCGGTCGCCGGATTTGCGCGCACTATAGTTTTGGCAGCGCACGTGACGAGGGGTGATTAGCGCGGCTTTTGCGCCGGGGCTGAGCCGGCTTCGCGAGCAAGCCGCGCAAGACCGAGCAGGAGCCTCTCGGCGTGGGCATCTTCGAGAGCCCCAGCGAGGCGGGCTGATTTTGCCGCGGTGGCGATGGCGCTGAGGCCAGCCAATAGCTTGGCGTTACTCCACATCCTAAGTTGTGCGCCAAACGCATCCTTTTGCTTGAAGTGAAGGGGTGGCCGCATGGTGCGAAGGGCGTCATCGAGAGACTTGCCGCGGTCAATCGCGGCGCGCACCCGGTGCAGGCGCTGGAAGTAGCGCTCAGCCGCCAGAACGATGGTTTGAGCGCTTTCACCCGATGAAATGGCGCGGCCATACTCGGTGACAGCCTTGACGGACTGGCCCGATGCCGCGGCTGTGATGATGCGGTCGAGTGCCAATTCAGACGCATCGCCTACAATGGCATCGACGTCGGCCACATCAATGGAGGGCTTGCCCGAGACGTAGATCACCAGCTTTTCGATCTCGCCCCGTGACAGGGCGCGGTCGGCGCCCAACCGGGCGATGAGGACGTCACGGGCTTCAGGGGAAATGGTCAGGCCGTTTGCCTTAAGCACTTCGCGCATCAGTGTATCGAGATCTTGAGCCTCGTCGGCATAACAGGCGATGGCGGCCGATTTGTCAGAGCGCTCAAACAGGCTGCGGAGCGGGTCGTCGGGCTTCAGATTGCCTGCTTCAACGATGAGCACGCCTTCGAGCGGTGGGCCCTCAATGAGCGGTTTAATCGCAATGATGTTGATGCGGCGTCCCGTAGTGGCGCGAATGATCTTCTTGCCGCCGAACATGGCGATGGTGCCGAGCTCGAGTGTGAGACGGTCTGAATTGTTTTCAAGATCGGTATCGTCGAGCCGCAAGATCTCACCGGGGGGATCTTCGAGAGCTGCTGCGGCTTTGGCAAGGGCAGAGCCACGTTCGGAAACAAGCCCAGCATCGGTGCCAAACACCAGAAAAGCGCTGTATTTTGAAATGCTGGATTTGAGAAAAGCAGCGGCTTGGTGCGCCTTGATCGCGACCATAGCGGTCTAACTAAGCCTGGCTGGACATGAACGCCGTCAAGCGGGATCTCAGATCCTGTCCGACGGTGCTCGCAGCGCGGTTTTCAGCATCTTCGCGGGCGCGCACATTCGAGAAAATGGACGTGTTACGTTCAAAGCCAGCGCGGCCATAGCTGGTGCCGGTGAGCACGACGGCTTTGTCGGAAATGCGGATCAGCCTGAATGTGGCGTCGAGATTGTAGATCTGGCTGCGTGCGTCTCCGTCAACTTGCACCAACGTCGACGTGACACTTTCGCGGACGGCAATGTCGAGCGTGTACAGAGATGGCGCGGGGCTGCCGCCGCCGGTCGTCTGGAAGATCATTTCGTTGCGAATGCGCTGGCCGACGCGGCCTGGAATGTTCGTGACTTCGACTTGGGCAAGTTTCTGGTCGGCGCCTGCACCAATTCCAGCCGAGCCGTAGAGTGGTTGGAAGCCCGAGCCATCGGAGCAGCCAGAAAGCGCTAGGGCCAATGACGCCGCCAGAGTGAGGCAGGCGCGCGAAATCAAGCAGCCCCGGCGAGTGATGCCCGCGAGGGTTGGGTGCGAACCAGCTTTGGTCGTGGGTGAACCCATGCTTTCGATACGCCCGTCGTTACGCCTCAAGGCACTCATTAAACTACGATATTCACGATCCGTTGCGGCACAATGATGACCTTCTTGGCGGGCCGTCCGTCCATGGCGCGCACGACCCCTTCCAGGGCCATTGCAGCCACTTCAATGTCGCTTTTACTGGCGTTAAGAGCCACTGTTAGCTCGTCCCGCCGCTTGCCATTCACCTGTACGGCAATGGTGACGCGATCGTCAACGAGCAAGGCCGGATCGGCCTGCGGCCAGGCCTGATTGGCGGCCAGAGTGTTGTATCCGAGCCGCGACCAGCATTCCTCGGCCAAATGTGGCATCATGGGAGCGATCATCTGGACTAAGAACTGGGCAGACTCACGGAGCGCCCAGTCTAAACCTTCGCTAGACTTGGGGAGTGCTGCTGAGATTTCGTTGGTGAACTCGTAGATCTGTGCAACGGCCACATTGAATCGCAAGCCCTCAATATTGCGGGCAACACCGTCGAGTGCCTTGTGCGCGGAGCGGCGCAAAGCCATGGCTTCAACGCCGAATACTGGTGGCATCGCGGCATCAAAAGTAGATCCGTTGTTTGCGGCCTCATCGACCAGCCGCCAGACGCGCTGCACAAACCGGCCCGCGCCCTGCACACCGCTTTCAGTCCAGATCACGTCGCGCTCAGGCGGACTGTCAGACAACATGAACCAGCGTGCGCAATCAGCGCCCCAGTGCGCAATGATGTCGTCGGGGTCGACCACGTTCTTCTTGTTCTTCGACATCTTGATGATGTCGCCGATTTCAGCGGGCTGGTTCGTTGCTATTTCAGTCGCGGTACGGGCGGCGCCCTCACCCTCAATGCGCACCTCTGCTGGTGTTAGCCACTTGCCGTCATGAGATTTGTACGTTTCGTGCGTGACCATACCTTGAGTAAACAAAGCGGAGAACGGTTCACGCATATTCGAGCCTGTGCCATGGCCGCTGTCGGAGATTGCGCGGAAGAAAAAGCGTGAATAGAGCAGATGCAAAATCGCATGCTCTATGCCGCCAATGTATTGATCAACCGGTAACCAATACGCGGCTGCTTTGGCGTCGATCGGCGTTGGCGATGTAGGGTTGGTGAAGCGCGCGTAGTACCACGAGCTGTCGACGAAAGTATCCATCGTGTCGGTTTCGCGACGTGCCGGTTTTTTGCACTTGGGACACGTGCAGTTCTTCCACGTCGGATGCCGGTCGAGCGGATTTCCGGGTTTGTCGAAGGTCGCATCGTCCGGTAGCTTCACAGGCAGGTCTGCCGCTGGAACCGGCACAATCCCGCAGGTTTTGCAATGAATGATCGGGATTGGGCAACCCCAGTAACGCTGGCGCGAAATGCCCCAGTCGCGCAAACGGAAGTTCACTTTGCGCGTGCCCGAAGGCTTGCCGCCGAGCCTCTCAGCTTCAAGCTTTTTGGCGACCGCATCGAAAGCCGCTGACGTCGTCATGCCGTCAAGAAAGCGCGAATTGATCATCGTGCCGTCGCCGTCGGCCGCTTTATTTGTGATCGTGAATGCCGCCGCGTCGGCTCCCAGCGGCAACACCACCGGCACGACCGGCAAGCCGTACTTGCGCGCGAAATCAAGGTCTCGCTGGTCGCCCGATGGGCACGCGAAAATAGCGCCCGTGCCGTAGTCCATGAGTACGAAGTTTGCGACGTAGACTGGCAGTAGCCAGGTTTTGTCGAGCGGGTGCATAGCTCGGATGCCGGTATCGAAGCCCTGCTTCTCGGCTGTTTCGAGGTCGGCAACAGACGTGCCCATGCGCCGGCATTCGTCGCAGAAGGCAGCGAGCTTCGGGTCCTTTTCGGCGGCAGCTTTGGCCAGTGGATGGTCGGCTGCGACGGCCAGAAATGACGCGCCGAACAGTGTGTCGGGTCGTGTCGTATAAATCTCAAGTTCGCTGTGGCCGGCAGGTGCGGTCGCCTCGTCGAGCGCCCAGCGTAGGGCCATGCCTTCAGACCGGCCGATCCAGTTTGCCTGCATCACGCGCACTTTTTCCGGCCACTTATCAAGCGTGCCAAGTGCGCTCAATAGCTCGTCGGAATACTGCGAGATCTTGAAGAACCATTGGGTCAACTCGCGGCTTTCAACCAGCGCGCCGGACCGCCAGCCGCGCCCGTCGATGACCTGCTCGTTGGCCAGAACCGTGTGATCGACCGGGTCCCAGTTGACCTTCGAAGACTTGCGATAGGCGAGCCCCTTAGACAGTAAATCCAAGAATAGTTTCTGCTGATGCTGGTAGTAGTCTGCGTTGCAGGTCGCGAGTTCGCGGCTCCAGTCAAGCGACAAGCCCATGGATTTGAGCTGGCCTTTCATGGTGGCGATGTTGGCGTATGTCCATGTGCCGGGATGGGTTTTGCGCTCAATCGCAGCATTCTCCGCCGGCATGCCGAAGGCATCCCAGCCCATGGGGTGCAGCACGTTAAAGCCCCGGGCGCGTTTGTAGCGGGCAAACACGTCGCCCATGGCGTAGTTGCGCACATGGCCCATGTGGATCCGCCCCGACGGATAGGGGAACATCTCGAGCACGTAGCATTTGGGCTTTTCGCTTGCGTTTTCCGCTTTGAAAATATGGGCCTGGTCCCATTTGGCTTGCCAATGGGGTTCGCGTGCGGGCGCGTTGTAGCGTTCGGAGGACATAGGTGCCTGAGTGCTTTCAAAATCTGCGGAGTTCAGGCCGCAATGAGCCTGAAAGGAGGGTGAGGGTCAAGGCGGTGCGAGCGGCGGAAAGGTAAGCGCTCCCCAGTTGCAAGGCGTGTCATGGGCAATTTTTGCGAGTTTTTGACCACGACGAGCGGCTCATGGTCAAACGGGACCTATGATGATGACACCCCGTCGCTCACAAACACCAGCGAAACTTGAAAGCACAATCGAAATGATCCCTAGCTCTGCTGTCACGGCCTTGCGCGATATCACTGGGAAACTGGCTACTGCCGCACGCGAAGTGGGCCGCGATCCAACTGCCGTGCATCTGATTGCCGTATCAAAGACATTTGATGCCGTAGATATTTTGCCGGTCATTGAAGCTGGTTATCGCGTGTTCGGGGAGAACCGCGTGCAGGAAGCACAAGGCAAATGGCCTGAACTGAAAGCGCGTTTTCCGGATCTAGAACTGCATCTCATCGGACCGCTGCAGTCGAACAAGACCAAAGAAGCCGTCGCGCTGTTTGACGCCATTCACACCATCGACCGGCCGAAGATTGCAATAGCCGTCGCCGACGAAATAGCGCGCACAGGCAAGAAG
>JANNXL010000506.1:0-7877 GCA_031409575.1 Hyphomicrobium sp. | reverse complement strand
AATCAGCTTCAGCTTACCCGGATACGTGTTGATGTCGCCAATCGCAAAAATACCAGGCTCGCTGGTCTCAAATTTTTCGGTATCAGCCGGGATCAGATTTTCCTCGAGATTGATGCCCCAGCCGGCAATCGGCCCGAGCTTCATGGTGAGCCCGAAGAATGGCAGCATGGCATTGCAGAGGATGTGCTCTTCGCCGCCCGCAGTTTTCGCCGTCACGCTTTCAAGCCGGCCATTCGAGCCAACAAGTTTCGTCACCTGACCGATCACAAGCTTGACGGTGCCATCGGCCACAAGGCTGCGCATCTTCTCGACCGAGTGCGGCGCGCCGCGGAAGTCATCGCGGCGGTGCATAAGCGTCAAAGATTTGGCGAGCGGCGCGAGGTTCAGCGTCCAATCGAGCGCGCTATCGCCGCCGCCGACAATCAGCACGTCTTTCCCGCGCAGGTCTTCCATGCGGCGGACAGCATAGAACACCGACGTGCCCTCGAAGGCCTCAATGCCTTCGAGCGGCGGCCGCTTGGGTGTGAACGAACCGCCACCGGCCGCGATAACTACGGTCTTGGCGATGAAGCGCTTTCCGGCATCCGTTGTGAGATCAAACGCGCCATCAGCCCGCCGCGACAAGCCGTCGATGCGCTCGCCCAAATGGAAGGTGGCGCCGAACGGCTTGATCTGCTTCATCAGGCGGTCGGTCAACTCTTGGCCGGTGACGACAGGCAACCCCGGCACGTCGTAGATCGGCTTTTCGGGATAGAGCTCGGCGCACTGGCCGCCCGGCTTGCCGAGAATATCGATGACATGAGACTTGACGTCGAGCAGGCCGAGTTCGAACACCGCGAACAACCCGACAGGTCCCGCGCCGACAATCACGGCGTCGGCTTCAATGGCGGGCTCAAGAGCGGGATCCCGCTCAGCGGTGGCCGCCGCTGCAGACAGCGCTCCGGTCATACTCTCGTGTGTCCTCTGTTTACGATGGCGGCGCGCTTAAAACTGCTTGGCAGGGACGCGCACAACAAGACCATCGAGATCGGCTTTGACCTTGATCTGGCAGCACAACCGGCTTTCAGGGCGCACGTCAAAGGCAAAATCGAGCATGTCTTCTTCCATGGCGCCAGCGGAACCGGCTTTGGTGCGCCAGGCTTCGTCCACAAACACGTGGCATGTGGCACAGGCACACGCCCCCCCGCATTCGGCATCGATACCGGGGATGTCGTTTGATTTTGCTGCTTCCATGACCGTCATGCCGGGCTCAGCCTGGACGGCCTGTGAGCTGCCGTCAGGCTGAATAAACGTAATTTTGACCATGTTCGTGCGCCGGCTTCCTGCAACTGCGAGTTTGGCCGACACTTAGACGGCAAGCCTAAGCATTTCAAGCGTCTTGAGGTGGCGCGCTTCGTGTGAGGATCCCGAAGTCCGCAGAGCAATTGTTGCTGATCGGAGCGACCATTGCGGACGGGACACTAGCCTGCGGTATGATGACCAAAGCTGCCGATGAAGCGGGCGGCATCAGAGGCCGCAACCTCGATTTGGTGAATGATTTTGAGACGTCCGCCGCGGTCGGCTGGAACTGCGACTTTTTCGGCTTGTAGCGCCAAATCGGCTAAGCGCCAGGCCCCCACGGCGCGCGCCGAGCCTTTAAGCGTGTGGGCCGCCGTTTGCCACTCCTTCGCGGTCGAGGCCGCTTTCAGCGCGGCAATCGTCACGGGAACCTGACCGGCGAACAGCTCAAGCACTTCACGTTCAAGGCTGACATCGCCCAGCGTGTACCGGCCCAAATGCTTCAGATCGATAGGATCTGCCAAGCCCGGCAGATGGTCGAGGCCTTCCGGCATCAGGTCGCGGCTGAGCGAAACCCCGTCACGCAACCCCTGTTCTGACAGCATCACGGCCTCACTTTGGCGCAGCGCACCCAAATCCCTAATCAACATTCAGATTGAGTGTTACACATGGGGGATAAGGCACGGTAAAGCCTTGGCCAAATTTTCAGGGTGCCGCGCTAACGCTCTGCTAAGCGAATGCTGTTTCAAAAAAGCACGGAAAATTGGCATGGGAACGCCGCGCCCCGACCGGCTTTTGGCCGTAATAATGCCCGCTCACGCGCCTTGAGATAAGATTGCAGGGCGTGTCTGGCGAATTGCGGGGAAAACCAGGGCTCTAGCCGCCAGCCGCCAGCGGCCGGCCCGAATGAATGTTGGGTTTGCCGAGGGACTGGGCTAAGAATGGCTGGCGTTCTGGCGGGTCTACGCCCGATGGGACAGGTCGCGATTGGACGGGGTGGATGGCCAAGGACGTCAACAAGGTTGCCGAGCTGAAGCTTGCTGTGAGCCTCGACAGTGCTCCGGCGGCTGCGGCTGACGGCACGGCAGAGAATTCTGGCCCGGGCTTCGCCGGCCTGTTCCCGCCTATCTCGGTTCCAGATTCCGGCGGACCCGCTGGGTCTGGTCCGCCACCCATTCCGCACCAGTCTGGCGCTGCTGTTCAAGCTGACAAGCCGGCAGACGATACTGACTTGCCGGACAAAGCACCGGCTCAACGCCGTTCGGCACGCCGCCGTCCGGCTGGCCCCATGCGCGGACAAGTGGCTGCCAACGACGATGCACCCTCCATCGGCGGCCTGATCTATGCGCTTGATCAAAAGCCGTCGAACGCGCCGATCAAATCCGCGCGGATCGCCAGCGTGCTATGGGCCGCCACGGGCCTGGCGTTTTGCTGGATGATGGTGACAGGCGAACTCGCCCAGGGCAGCACCATCACGCAAATCCTGATGAAGCCGGCGACGTTCTTGATGGCGGCCGCAATTCTGGTTCCGATTGCGATCATGCACTTCCTCGCCATACTTGCCTGGCGCGCCGAAGAGCTGCGCATGCGCTCCTCGACGATGACCGAAGTGGCCGTGCGCTTGGCCGAACCTGATCGCATGGCCGAACAGTCGGTCGCTTCGCTTGGTCAAGCCGTGCGCCGTCAAGTTTCTTTCATGAACGATGCCGTGTCACGCGCGTTGGGCCGTGCCGGCGAACTCGAAGCCCTCGTACACAACGAGGTATCTGCGCTCGAACGCTCCTATGCCGACAACGAACGCAAAATCCGCGGGCTCATTGCGGGCCTCGCCGGTGAGCGCGAAGCCCTTGTCAGCACCAGCGATCGCGTCAGCGGCAGCCTCGCGTCACTCGGCACCGACATTCCGGCGCTGATCGACAAGCTCTCCAACCAGCAGATCAAGCTGGCGAATATCATTCAGGGCGCGGGAGACAATCTCACGGCCTTAGAAACCGCCGTCGGGCAAAGCGCGATCAAGCTCGAGACAACGCTTGGCGAGCGCACCGATCACCTGCAGGGCGTGCTCGAAACGTACACCGGTGCCATCGGCAATGCCATCGGCCACCGCACCGACGAAATTCAAGGGGTCCTTGACACCTACACCACGGCGCTGGCCGATGCGCTTGGCTCACGCAGTGAACAGCTGCAGCTTGCCATCACCGAATATATGCACACGCTCGACAGCAAACTCGCTGGCCGGTCTGAGAACATGCAGGCGATCTTCGAGGAATACGGCCGCGCACTCGACTCGACACTCGCCAACCGGGCGCAAATCCTCGACGTGCAGTTGATCGAACGAACGCGCGCTCTGGATAACGCCTTCAACGAACGACTGCGGCTGTTCGATGAATCCATTATGCGCTCGACGCTCGCCATAGATACGGCCGTCAACGAAAAGGCCGACGTGCTCACCTCGGCGCTTGAAGTGCACGCCAAGGGCTTTAGCGAGACCGTAACCCAGCAGACCATCGAACTCGACGAGACCCTCGTGCGCGGCATCAACTCGGTGCGCCGCTCAAGCGAAAACATCACGCGTCAGTCTCTCAAGGCCATCGAAGGCCTGGCTGGCCAATCGGAACTGCTGCGCAGTGTCTCCGAAAATCTGCTCGGTCAAATTAACGTGGTCACAAGCCGGTTCGAGACACAGGGCCAATCGATTATGAAGGCGGCCAATTCGCTGGAATCGGCCAACTACAAGATCGATGCCACCCTGCAGGGCCGCCACGCAGAGCTGTCTCATACACTCGACCGTATGAGTGGCAAGGCCGACGAAATGGGCCGCTTCATGCAGGGCTATACGAGCTCCATGGAGGGCTCACTGTCGGACGTGGAAAGCCGCGTGCGGATTACGGCCGAACAGCTGCGCCTGGGGGCCGAGGCAACCAAACGCACAGCACTCGCCGACCTTGATCAGTTGCGGTCGGAAACCGATGCAGAAGGCCAGCGCGCCATCGAAGACATGCGCCAGCGCGCGGCCCGTACCGCTGCCGAACTTTCCGCCGAGCAAGCACGCTTAAAAGAGCAGTTCGACCGCATGCCGGCTCAGGCCCGCGAAAGCACAGAACAGATGCGCGGCGCGCTTCAGGATCAATTGAAGGCGCTTGAGCAGTTATCGAGCCTATCGAACCGCACCGCCATGCAGCGCGACGTAGCCATGCCGGTCGGGACACCGCAGACTGCAACTTTGACCTCGAGTTATGCGCAAGACAGCCGCGCCGTGGACCAAGCCGTCCGGCGCGCGAACGCACCAACAGAACCCTATTCGCGTCAATTACCACCGCCCCGTCCAGCTGCGGCCGCGCCCGCAAGGCCGCCCACTGCACCTTCAGTGCCACTCGAGTCTCGCGATGGCTGGAAGCTGGGCGAGCTTCTCGCGCGGGCCTCTTTCGAGGACGATAGCGATGCCGCCAACGGTCCTGTGCCTGCGGCCGGCTATCAACTCAATATTGGCATCATAGCGCGCGCCATCGATCCCGCCACAACCGGCGCGATTTGGGCGCGCCTGCGCAGCGGCCATCGCAATGTGATGGTGCGCAGCATCTACACGGCCGATGGCCGGCTTGCGTTCGACGATGTCAGCCGCCGCTACAAGACCGACCCCCAGTTGCAGCAAACTGTTGAACGCTATCTGGCAGACTTCGAAGCCATCAAAGCCGATGCCGAGCGCCGCGATCCGACCGGCCGCTTGGCCGAAACACATCTCGTGTCCGACAGCGGGCGTGTTTATCTGTTCCTGGCGCACGCCAGCGGCCGCGCCGTTTAGTTTCATCGCAAGCCCATGTTAAAAGTCTCCGCGCACGCCGAAAGCTGGCCCCTGGCGGAAGCCTTTGTCATTGCGCGCGGGGCTAAGACCGAAGCTTGGGTTGTGATTGTCACCTTGGAACAAGATGGCTTCACCGGGCGCGGCGAGTGCGTGCCGTATGCTCGCTATGGCGAGACCGTCGAGAGCGTTTTCGAAGCCATCCGCACATGGTCTCCTTCGCTGAACCGGCATGCACTGTTAGGGGCAATGCCAGCGGGAGCAGCACGCAACGCCATCGACTGTGCCTTGTGGGACCTAGAGGCCAAGCGGTCCGGACGGACCGCTTGCGAACTGGCCGGGACGAGCACTCTCAACAGCGTTGAGACCTGTTACACACTCAGTCTTGCAACTCCGGCTGCCATGGCGGCAAAAGCGCTGAGCGTTCCCAATCTCACGCTCTTGAAATTGAAACTCGGCGGCGAGGGTGATTGCGAACGCATGCGCGCTGTCCGCCAATCGCGGCCCGATGCGCGGCTCGTCGCCGATGCCAACGAGGCTTGGACTAGAGATATGCTTGAACCGTATCTTGCGGCAGCGGCAGCCTCCGGCTTTGAACTCATTGAGCAGCCGTTGCCCGCCGGACGTGACGGCGCACTGAAAGAAGTGACGCACCCGGTTCCAATCTGTGCAGACGAAAGCGTTCACACCACGCAAGATTTGGCAGCACTCAGTGGACGCTACGATGCCGTCAACATCAAGCTCGACAAAGCCGGAGGGCTGACCGAAGCGCTGATGATGATCCGCGAAGCCAAAGTCATTGACCTCAAGATCATGTGCGGCTGCATGGTGGCGACATCGCTCGCCATGGCACCGGCGCTACTCGTGGCGCAGTCAGCTGACTGGGTCGATCTGGACGGGCCGTTGCTGCTCGCCCGTGACAGACCAAATGGACTGACAATCCGCGACGGACTGATTACGCCCCCGGTACCGGCGTTGTGGGGATAATTTCGGGTTCGCGTGTGCCGATGCGCCCGCCATCCCAGCGCTTGGCTAACGCTAGAGCGGCTGCAAGCCCTGCAAGGCTGAGAACAGCAGGTGCCAGATACGCCCCGCCGCCATAGGCCGCAAACAACGGGCCGGAAACAAGTGTCGCCGCCCCCATGATCACCCCGGCGGCGACACTGGCATAAAGCGCCTGCGCGGTTCCGGCTGCGCTCTCTGGCACGGCACGCGCAATAAAATGAATAGCCGCTAAATGCGTCGCTCCATAGGTCAGTGCGTGTAAGAGCTGCAACGGCATCAGCACCATCATCGGCGGATCAAAGCTCATGATCCCCCACCGCACGGCGGCAGCACCCGCACCAGCGGCCAGCATTTCGATAGGACCAAAGCGTGCGATAAGCGGCCGCGACCACGCAAACAGCGCCACCTCCGCCAGCACTGCCACGGCCCACATAATACCTATCGCGACACTCGAAATACCCAGCGCCTGCCAGTGGAGCGCGCCAAAGGTGTAGAACGTGGCGTGGGACGCCTGCGTGCAGCCGACGCTTAACAGGAACAATAGAAACAGCGGGTTGGCAATCAGCGCCATTACATCGGCCCGCGTGAGCGGCGCGCCCGCCACCTGAGACGGCGCAGAAACGGGGCTGAGCCCCGGCAAGCTGTGGGCCGCATAAACCGTGAGGACCGCGCCGAAAATCAACAGCCAAACGCCGATGCCGCCACCAAACCGCTCGACAAGCACGCCGCCGGCAAGCCCCATCACCACGAATGTCAGCGATCCCCACAACCGCACGCGTCCGTAGTCGAGCCTATCGGCGCGAACACGTGACACGGCAAGCGTTTCCGTAAGCGGCATGATTGACGTCGTGGCAATGGCGAACGGCACAGCCAGCAGGAACACAGGCCAGAAACCCTGCATCTGACTGAGCACGAGCGCCATAGCCAGCGCCATCCACGCTTGCGCAATGATCATCCTGCGGTGCGACTGGTGCCGGTCTGCATAGACGGCGAGCAGCGGCGTGATCATCAGGCGCAAGAAAAACGGGGCGGCAACGATGACGGAAATTTCAGATGCGCTGAGATGACGGCCGTTGAGCCAAACCGGAAAATACGGAAGGTGCGCACCATAAATGAGAAACAGCGCTCCGTAGAAAGCGCTCAGCCGCGTCGCAACGGACTGTGTATCAAGGCTCGCAAGGCGCATGCCGTCAGCGCTGTTGCGCACTCCCATAAAGTTTCTCGGGCTCGAAAACGAAAAACCGGCCCGGAGCGACCGGACCGGTTCTTCAGCCGGGCCGCCGTGCGTGTGAACGCTCGCAGCCCTCTCCCCCCAGGCATCCCCCCTGGATCGTGTAGTGCGTTGCAGAGCCCCCCGGCTCCGCAACATGATGCGTTGTTGCAGATGCCTGCACCTGCCGCAAGATCAGGCAGCTGGATTGGCGCCGCACCGGTGCATGAGGGACACAACCGCGCCGGAACAGGGTAAATAAGCAGGGCCGCGTTAAGTGTCGCGACCGGTGATCTTCCGGATCGCGAACAGATGATCGACGGGGCCGGCTCCTGCACCCAGAGTTTGATGCTTTGCCGCGTCGAGCGCACTGGTGAGATAGCTCTTTGCTTGCGCAACCGCATTTTCGAGATCAAGCCCACGAACGAGATACGCGACGATGGCCGCCGACAGCGTGCAGCCGGTGCCGTGTGTGTTGTGAGTTTCGACCCTCGGCGCCGAAAAGTGCCGCACACTTTCGCGTGTGACGAGCACGTCAATCGCTCGGCTGCCTGTCGCGTGTCCACCTTTGATGAGAACGGCTTG
>JANNXL010000505.1:0-9707 GCA_031409575.1 Hyphomicrobium sp. | reverse complement strand
CTTTTGAAGCAGTTTATGGCAATTACGACGGTTACGCCCGACGCCGAGCGTACACTTTACTGGATGGTCGTCATACACATTACGTTTGTGGTCTCAAGCGTTCTGCTCGCGCTGTCTGACCGGATCTCGGGTCATGGATCGCCCGACGGCCATACTGCTCCGGCATCAGGGAACGGCTATCCTGCCGGGACGACCATGATGGCGTCTGTGGTAGACGACAAGAAGCCCGCGCCCCATCCGTGAGGCGCGCGGGCACTACTTCACTCGTACTTACCGTGACAATGCTTATACTTTTTACCTGAACCGCACGGGCACGCTTCGTTCCGGGCAACCTTGCCCCATGTGGCGGGATCAGCTGGATCGAGTTCATCAGCACTCCGGCGGGTTTGCAGCGGGGCGCGCTTGGCAGGTGCTTCGCGAACGCCACGGCCGCGGGCGGCAATGGCCCGGTCGACCATCCGTAGCTCGTCGGCGAATTCTGCCGGCATTTCCGGGGCAAGCTCATCGATCCCTGTGAGCGGATCTACGTGGTGGGCTTCCATTGGCGGTAATTCGCCAGACTGCAATTCAGGCTGCTCGCCTTGCGCGAGTTCTACGTGCATCAATTGGCCCGTCGTCGCTTCGCGCAGCTTGGTCAACAGGCTTTCAAACAGCACAAACGCTTCGCTCTTATATTCGTTCAAAGGATCGCGCTGTCCGTAAGCGCGGAAGCCGATGACTTGGCGTAAATGTTCCAGCGTCACGATATGCTCGCGCCAAAACTGGTCGAGCGTCTGCAGTAGAACCATCTTCTCGATCTGGCGGTATAGCACGGGGCCGAGTTCTTGCTCCTTGGCGGCCGCCTTGTCATCAACCGCCTTAATCAACCGCTCTTCGATTTCCTGATTGGCAATGCCCTCTTCGCCGGCCCATTCTTCCACTGGCAAATCGAGGCCAAAGACGCCGTTCATGGCATCCTTGATGGCCTTGGTATCCCACTGCTCAGCATAAGCCTTCTCAGGCATGGCACGAGCCACGACATCTTGCACCACCTGGTGGCGCAGTTCGGCAATCGTTTCCGATACGTCGTCTTCCGCCATGATCCCGATGCGCTGATCGAAGATGACCTTGCGCTGATCGTTCATCACGTCGTCGAATTTCAAAATTTGTTTGCGAATATCGAAGTTGCGCGCTTCAACTTTTTTCTGTGCCATCTCAAGCGACTTGTTCATCCAAGGATGAGTGATCGCTTCGCCTTCCTGCAGGCCGAGGGTTTGCAACACGCTGTCCATGCGTTCAGATCCGAAGATGCGCATTAGATCGTCGTCGAGCGCGAGATAGAACTTGGAGCGGCCGGGGTCGCCCTGGCGGCCAGAGCGCCCGCGCAGCTGATTGTCAATGCGCCGGCTCTCATGACGTTCGGTGCCCATCACATATAAGCCGCCGGCATCAAGGGCCGCCTTCTTCTGCACAGCCACATCAGCTTCGATTTCAGCGCGCTTCTTCTCAATATCGCGCTCAGCAGGTTCGCGGCCTTCTGCCTGTTCAGCGGCGATCCAGTCTTTGAGGCGGTATGTAGCGTTGCCTCCCAGCTGAATGTCTGTGCCGCGGCCAGCCATGTTTGTTGCGATGGTAATGGCACCGGGCACGCCCGCTTGGGCAACAATCGGAGCTTCCTGTTCATGGAAGCGCGCGTTCAGTACCTGATGTGTAATCGGGTCGCCTTTGCTCTTCGAACTTGAGATCGACTGCAAGTGAGAGCCGATATCGTTCAGGTAGCTTATAAGCTCGCTGTCCTTCTTATCGTTCAGCCCCTTGGCCTGATCGAGGAGCGTGGTGGCGAGCCCAGCGATGTATTTATGATCTTTCAGCAACCCTGAAAGAGCTTCTGACTTTTCAATCGATGTTGTGCCGACCAGCACGGGCTGGCCTCGGCGGTGTGCGTCCGCAATTGTAGTGACTATGGCCGCTAGCTTTTCTTTTTGTGTGCGATAGATCTCATCATCTTCGTCGATGCGAGACACGTCGAGGTTCGTCGGAATCTCGATCACGTCGAGCCCATAAATATCCATGAACTCGCTGGCTTCGGTGTTGGCCGTGCCCGTCATTCCCGCCAGCTTTTCGTACAGCCGGAAATAGTTTTGAAACGTGATTGAGGCGAGCGTCTGATTTTCCGGCTGAATGTCAACGTGCTCTTTGGCTTCGAGCGCCTGATGCAAGCCTTCCGAATAGCGCCGGCCCGGCATCATTCGGCCGGTGAACTCATCGATGATGACCACATCGCCGCCTTTGACGATGTAGTCCTTGTCGCGCTGGAACAGCTTGTGCGCCTTGAGTGCTTGGTTGACATGATGGACGATCGTCACGTTCTCAATATCATAGAGTGATCCCGTCATCATGCCGGCTTCGGCGAGCAACTGCTCCATGCGCTCGTTGCCGGCCTCGTTGAGCGACACCTGACGCTGCTTTTCGTCGAGATCGTAGTCGTCTTTGGTGAGCTTGAGCATCAGCGCATCGACCGCAACATACAGGTCAGCGCGATCTTCCAGCGGTCCTGAGATGATGAGTGGCGTGCGGGCCTCGTCGATCAAGATCGAGTCAACCTCGTCGACGATCGCAAACGAATGACCACGTTGAACCATGTCTTCTTTGCGCATCTTCATGTTATCGCGCAAATAATCGAAGCCCAGTTCGTTGTTTGTGGCGTAAGTTACGTCGCATGTGTAGGCATCTTTGCGCTGCTGATCGTCCAGCCCATGCACAATATTGCCGACGGTGAGGCCGAGGAACTTGTAAACCTGACCCATCCATTCGGCGTCGCGCTTGGCGAGATAGTCGTTCACGGTGACGACGTGGACGCCTTTTTCAGCGAGCGCGTTCAAGTAAACAGCGAGCGTGGCAACAAGCGTCTTGCCTTCGCCCGTCTTCATTTCGGCAATGTCACCCTTGTGCAGCACCATGCCGCCGATAAGCTGTACATCGAAGTGGCGCTGGCCAAGCGCGCGCTTTGCGGCTTCGCGCACCGTCGCGAAGGCCGGTACCAGTAAATCATCGAGCTTCGCGCCATTGCGCATTTCAATGCGAAAATCTTCCGTGCGGGCGCGCAACGCGTCATCGGAGAGTTTTTCAAGCTCGGGCTCGAGTTCATTAATGGCTTCAACTTTGGCGCGGAACGCCTTGACCTTGCGATCGTTCGAAGAGCCGAACAATTTCGCCGCAAGCGAACCGATGGAAAGCATCGAATTTAATTCCTTAAATCAGGGGCTTAACCCCTCTCGGCCACCGGCAAGAGGGCCGAGGTCAGATGAGTTGGCGCACGAACGCCGTTTCCACGCCAAAACCGGCGGGATGCGACCGCAGACATAAGGATTGGAGGTGTGGATTGTCAACGCGTCAGCACGCGCAAATGCATCAGAGCGCTCGCCATTTCGACTATCCAATTCTTAACTTGGCAAGGACAAGCCGTCTGATCTATCTGGGGCTCGATAACGTCAAGGCGAACCCGCATAACCCGATGCGGGAGGGCTACCGCCTGACCCGCGCCCAAAACCCGGCCCAATTCAAGGGGATCTACCATTGACATACATTTCTTCCACAAGGCTCTGGGCTGGCGCCCTTCTCGCCGCATCTTTGCTTCCGGCTATTCCGGCAGCGTTCGCTGAAGACAAGCCCGTGGCCACGGTCAATGGCCGCGCCATTACCGAAGCAGATCTTGCCTTTGCTGATAGTGAGATCGGCTCGGACTTTGGTTCACTTCCCGCTGAAACCAAGCGCCGCTATTTGGTTGAGTTTCTGATCGAGACCAATCTCTTTGCCGCGGCCGCCGAGACGGACAAGCTTGCGTCAGGAGAAAACTTCGACAAGCGCGTGGCTTATATGCGCCAGCGCGCGGCGCGCCAGGCTTACTTTGATGCCAAGGTCAAAGGCGGCGTGAGCGAAGCCGCTGCCAAGGGCTTCTATGATGATCAGGTGAAAATGCTGAAAACCGAAGAGGAAGTGCAAGCACGGCACATTCTAGTTGGTTCGGAAGATCAAGCCAAAGACCTCGCCGATAAAATCGCGAAGGGCGGGGACTTTGCTGCTCTCGCCAAAGAAAACTCAGTCGATGCAGGGTCGAAGGAGAACGGCGGCATGCTGGGTTACTTCGGCAAGGGGCAGATGGTGCCGCAGTTTGAGCAGGCCGCGTTTGCACTCGAAAAGGGGGCGGTGTCAAAGCCCGTGCAGAGCCAGTTTGGCTGGCATATCATCAAGGTCGAAGACAAGCGGCAGAAGCCACCGCCAACCTTCGAACAGGTTAAAGACCAGATCATGGGGTCCCTCATGAAATCACAGGCCCAGACGGTTCTGGCCGGGTTGCGCAAATCGGCCAAGGTAGAATACTTCGATGAGGCAATGAAGAAGCAGGTCGATGAGGAAGCCAAGAAGCAGGCGGCCATGGAAGACCAGATGAAAGCGCAAATCGAAAAGATGGATGCCGGCGAGAAGAAGTAACGCTGTTGCCGTCTTTGCTCTGTATTTTGAACGGGCTGCTTGATTTAAGCGGCCCGTTCTGTTTCGTGGGGTTGCCGCACGTGCCCGGACGAACTTTGAAAAAGTCCAGCGCTGCCGGAAGGAGCCACTGACACATGGGCAAAGCCGTACCCGTCTCTCCGTTCGCACCCGAAACGCTCGCGCGACTGCCGCCGATAGATGGTGTCCGGTTCGCAACAGCCGAAGCGGGCATCCGCTATCAGGGCCGTACAGACCTTATGGTCGCGTTGATGGACAAGGCAACGACGGCGGCTGGCGTGCTGACCCAATCTAAAACGGCCTCTGCGCCGGTACTCTTATGCCGTAAGCATTTGAAGAAAGGCGAGGCGCAGATCCTTGTCGTCAATTCTGGAAATTCAAACGCCTTCACCGGCAAGCGCGGTGTTGAAGCGGTTGAACTGACCGTCGACTACGCAGCGAAAGCCGCTGACTGCCCCCGCCACTGTGTTTACGCGGCCTCAACTGGCGTTATCGGCGAACCCATGGACGCCAGCAAGTTTGCTCATCTTCTGGACGGGCTAGCCACAGCCGCCGAGCCCGACGCCTTCGAAGCCGCAGCGCGCGCTATTCTCACAACGGATACCTACCCGAAGCTTGCAACGCGCACCGCCAAGATCGGCAAGACCGAGGTCACGATCAACGGCTTCTGCAAGGGAGCCGGCATGATCGCACCGGATATGGCGACCATGCTGTGCTTCATCTTTACCGATGCCGCCATTGCGGCGGAACCCTTGCAAGAACTCTTGTCTGAACACGTCAAATCGACTTTCAATTGCATGACCGTTGATGGTGATACGTCGACCAGCGATACATGTCTGATGTTTGCTACTGGTAAGGCGCGCGAACGTGGTCAGGAGCCAATTTCAAAAGCCGGTTCCAAAAAGCTCAAAGCGTTCTCCGAAGCCCTCCACGATCTGATGCGCGAACTCTCCATCCAGGTGGCGAAAGACGGGGAAGGCCTGTCAAAGTTCGTGACGTTTGCGGTCGAGGGCGCCGAAAGCAAGGAGGCCGCACGCAAGATCGCGTTGTCGTGTGCCAACTCTCCCATCTTAAAGACCGCTATTGCCGGTGAAGACCCGAACTGGGGGCGCGTTGTGATGGCGGTCGGAAAATCGGGAGAAGCCGCTGATCGTGATAAGCTTTCGATTTGGTTCGGTGAACATTGCGTGGCCCGCGACGGCGAACGCGCCGCCGAATACGTCGAGGCAACAGCCGCCGCGTATATGAAGCATCGCGAGCTGACAATCCGCATTAACGTCGGCGTGGGAAAGGCCAGCGCCGAGGTTTGGACGTGCGATCTCACGCACGATTATGTTTCGATAAACGCGGACTACCGAAGCTGAAAGATATGACGCCACAGTTTTGGACCGATCGCTGGCAGAAAAACGACATTGGCTTTCATCAAAAGTCGGTGCACGATGTGTTGCAGAAATACTGGGCTGAACTCGGCGTGCTACCTGGGGCCTCGGTACTCGTGCCGCTGTCAGGCAAGAGCCTGGATATGGTTTGGCTGGCAGAACGCGGTTTAGAGATATTCGGCATCGAGCTTTCTCAACTTGCGGTGGATGCGTTTTTTGAAGAGCGCGGTCTCGTTCCCGCAGCGGTTGAGCAATTGTCAGGGCAGCTCAAGATGGGCGGGCCCTACATGATATGGTGCGGTGATTTCTTCGCCGTACCGCCTTCGGCGACCGCTCATGTCAGCGCAGTTTATGATCGTGCAGCGCTCGTCGCGTTGCCGCCCGACATGCGAGCCGCTTACGCCCGTCATTTGATGACGCTCACGCCGCCTGGCACTAGGATGCTACTCATCGGTCTCGACTATGATTCAACGCTGATGACAGGCCCGCCGTTTCCCGTGCCGCGATCTGAAGTTGAAACCTTGTTTGATCCCTATGCTAGCGTCCGCCTGCTGGAAGAGCGCGAAGTGATTGCAACGCATCCCCACTTCAAGGCCAAGGGTGTGACGTCTCTGCGCGAAAGTGCTTACACGTTGGAGCGGCGGTGACGCATGCGGGATGCCGGCTCTTCAATGCCTATTTTGTTTGTCGTGGCAGCGGCCCTCGTCGATCGCGATAACCGGGTATTGCTTGCGCAGCGGCCTGAGGGCAAATCGCTCGCCGGACTATGGGAGTTTCCTGGTGGCAAGCTCGATGCCGGTGAGACACCCGAGCAAGCGCTGGTGCGTGAACTCAAGGAAGAACTTGGCATCGAAGTCTGCCTGCCGTGCCTGGCACCGTTCACGTTCGCCAGTCATACCTATGAGACGTTTCATTTGCTTATGCCGCTTTATGTCTGCCGCAACTGGGACGGCGAGATCGCGCCCCGTGAAGGTCAAACCGTCAAATGGGTCCGGGCCAGCGCCTTGACGGACTATCCCATGCCACCAGCCGACGTGCCGCTGATCCCCTGGCTGCGCGATCTACTGGGGTAGTGCGACTGACGGGTCGCAGCAATCCCGAGAGTGCTCACGGCTCATACTCTTCAGGAACCTGCCGTTAAATTTACGATCCTGAAGTTCGTCGGTCGTGTGCTAGACGTTAAGTCCTAGCCGCTCACCATCGTAACGCTTTTCGCGCAGCGGCCGCCACCACGCTTCATTGCCGAGATACCAGCGCACAGTCTTTTCAATGCCCGTCTCGAAATTCTCTTGCGCGTGCCAGCCTATCTCGCGCTCTATTTTTTGCGGATCAATCGCGTAGCGGAAATCATGTCCTGGCCGGTCGGTCACGAAGGTGATCGCGCTATCGTGGGGTTTGCCATCGCCGCGCGGTTTCAATGCATCGAGCTGCGCGCAGATGGCCCTAACGACAGCCAGATTGTTGCGTTCGCTGCGACCACCGACGTTGTAACTTTCCCCCGGCGTTCCACGCTCTAGAATGCCTACGAGCGCGCGCGCATGATCATCCACGTAAAGCCAGTCGCGCACGTTGGTGCCTTGACCGTAGACGGGCAAGGTCTTGCCCATCAGCGCATTGGTGATCACCAGAGGGATCAGCTTTTCCGGAAAATGAAATGGACCGTAGTTATTCGAACAGTTGGAGAGAAGAACCGGCAAGCCGTATGTGCGGTGCCACGCAATCGCGAGATGATCAGACGCGGCCTTGCTTGCTGAATAGGGAGAGCTTGGATCGTAGGGCGTCGCCTCAGTGAAGGCACCTTCGGCTCCAAGGCTGCCAAATACTTCATCGGTCGAAACATGCAGAAAGCGGAAAGCGTCTTTGCGAGAACCTGGCAAATGGTTCCTATAACTCCGTGCGGCTTCAAGCAGAGTGTATGTGCCAAGGATGTTCGTTGAGATAAACTCAGCAGAGCCCGTGATCGAACGGTCGACGTGTGACTCTGCCGCCAGATGCAAGACACCGTCAGGCTGTTCGTCTTCGAAGACTGCGTTGACGCCATCGCGATCACAGATATCGAGTTTGTGAAACGCATAGTTGGAATTGGCCGATATGCTATCTAGCGAGGCAAGGTTGGCCGCATACGTCAGTTTGTCGATGTTGACGACGCGCAACTGCCGGTCGCTGACCAAGTGCCTGCAAACGGCAGAACCAATAAATCCTGCGCCCCCTGTGACTAGAACTTTCAATGCCCCGCCCCAATCCATTGTTTGAGATGTCCAGTGGAGCGAAAGCTATAAGTGTTTGGATGGGGCATCAAGGGCGAAGCCGTAGGGCAAGAAAAGGGTCTCGTCAGCCATCGATGAAGTGAAAAAATGATCCTGTGACGTTGCCGCGGACGCTGCCGGCTGCTTCCAGCTTCTCGCCGTCCGCATTTTCCATGCGAAACAGCGGTTGATCGGGGGCTGACAGAATCGTTGCGTAGTGAAACTCGTGGCCGCGCACTTGGGAACTCTTTGAACCGAGCACGCAGTCCGAGAGCAGTTCTGCTCGGCGATACCCTAGCTGCATTTTGCGGCTGGCAAACGATGTTTCGAGGCCGAGTAAGCCGATCATTTCATGGCGCGTACCGCTGGCATCGATGAGACCGCTGCCGAGTGCCATATAGCCACCGCATTCGCCGTGCACGGGGTGCGCCGTTGCGAAATGCCGGATAGCGGCTCTGAAGTTTTGTGCTGCTGCAAGTTGCCCGGCATACAGTTCAGGATAGCCGCCAGGCAGCCAGATAACATCCGCGCTCCCATCCGGGGCTTCATCGGCCAGCGGTGAGAAGGGCAGAATTTCGGCACCGGCTTGAAGCCAGCCTGTAATCAGATGCGGATAGACGAACGAGAAGGCAGCATCGCGAGCCAGCGCAATGCGCTGGCCGGGGACGGCATCCGGCCCTGTGGATGCTGCCTCAAAGCGTCCTGGTTGTGCTTTGCCAATGATGGCGGGTACGTCCGTGTGTGCTTCGACAAAGTCTGCGAGCGCGTTGAGCCGCTGTTCCAGATCGGACGTTTCTTCAGCTTGCACGAGACCCAGGTGCCGCTCAGGCAGCACGACGTTTGGGTTCCGCGGCAGTGCACCCAAGACAGGCAGTCCTGCCGCTTCGAGCGCCTCCGTAGCAAGCCGGATGTGCCGCGCACTGCCGGCTCGGTTGAGAATAACGCCAGCAATGGTCACGCCATTGCGGAAGTCTTGGAACCCTCGCGCAGCTGCCGCGGCCGTCTGTGATTGGCCGGAAACGTCAAGCACCAAAACCACCGGCCAGCCCGTCGCTGCCGCAATATCGGCACTGGTGCCCGTGCCCCATTCCCCAGCCGTCAGGACGCCATCGAACAGGCCCATGAGGGCTTCGACGACGACGAGATCAGCGCCAAGGCTGCCGCTCTCGAGAATGGCTCCTGCACGTGCCTTGCGCATGGTCCAGCTATCGACGTTGAAGGAGGTGCGGCCTGCCGCTGCCTGATGAAACGCGGGATCGATGTAGTCTGGCCCGGCCTTGAACGGCTGCACGCGCAGCCCCCGGCGCTGGATCGCCCGCAAGAGCCCCAGTGTGAGGGTCGTTTTGCCTGACCCGGACCGGGGCGCAGCAACCATCAGGCCAACAGGAAGAGTGACGTTGCGGGGCATCCAGACCTTGCCGTGGGGTGTGAAACGGACAGACTTGGCTCTATATACGATTGGTATGGAAGACACGACACCCAATGAGAGCAAGCCAAGCGGCCCGCTTCGCTACGGATGGACAACCGGCACCTGCGCCACGGCCGCGGCTCGCGCTGCGGTGGAAGCACTTTGGACCGGAGAGTTTCCCGACCC
>JANNXL010000504.1:0-3825 GCA_031409575.1 Hyphomicrobium sp. | reverse complement strand
GGCAATCCGGTCCTCAATATCGACATAAGAGAAAAACTGCTTCGTCTCTTCAGGCCCGCCGCGCATCGCAAATCACTCCGTCTCGCACGACAGACTGAATCACATCACAACAGCAAAATCGAAGAGTTTTTCAGCAGCCTGCTAAAGGAAAAATTGGTCCTCCTCATCCATCAATTCCAGTGTGATGGATAGGATGACACGTTTGCTTGTGGTGATCGGGGTGGTGACCGCAGTCATCATCATCGGCTATTGTTCGCTCCTGCTCGTCAACGCCATGAAAGCAGACGTGACCCAAGACCAACGGACCGGCGTCCAGTTGCGCGGCAAGGCCCTCGACCACATCGAACGGATCGAAGAGGCGCTCGAAAAGCTTTCCCGTTCGAATGAATTGTTTTCGATGACGGGCTTCAAGTCTTCTGAACACCTGGCCCAGCTCTGCCAGTCCTCTGCGGTGACTGATCAATTTTCCACTCTGGGGCTGCTTACTCCTTCCGGTACGCCGTTGTCGCTCTGCGAAGGAGGTGTTGCCAAGAGCCTGTCGGAACAGTCCTACGTGTTCGACTATCCCCGCAGCGCCGTAAGTGGGTTCTTTGACAGCATTTTGCAGTTGCAGGACAGGAGCGGGATCGTATTGCCGGAGTTCAAGTTCACACAGCGATTTATCATGGTGAGGGGCAGACCTTACGTCATGTTAGTAGCGCTAGTGACGCCGGAACGGCTGGTCAGGAAGCCGCCGGACTATCAGCCGGTTGTGATATTCGTCCTGTCAAATCTCCGGGTCGCACTGCGCGACATTGAAGAGCAGTTGGATATTGACGGCCTCGAATATCAAGTAGATACAATCGACCTCCGTGATGCTGCGGTGGTCCTGCGCGACCAGAAGGAACAGTCATTTCTTACGCTGAACTGGCGCCGTTCTCACTCATTTCGCGACCAGTTGCTGCGCGTGTTACCACTGATCCTGAGCCTTTCGCTTCTGCTTTATTTGTTGGTCATCAATTCCCTCCGCAAGATCGGCGAGCTGCAGCAGGCGATCGTGGTTCGTGAGGCGGCGGCCCGCCACATGGCGCTTCACGATGGCCTCACGGGACTACCCAACCGTTTGCATTTCATGACGCTCGCGCAGTCCTCCATCGCCGAAGGCAGTTCATCGCACCCCGTCTATGTCGGAATGTTCGATCTTGACCGCTTCAAGTCCGTCAATGACAATTATGGTCATGATGTGGGCGACCGCCTCCTCAAGGAAGTGGCAAGTCGGACAAGCGCAGCGTTGGGATCCAGAAACTCGGTCGCCCGGCTGGGTGGCGACGAGTTCGCCTTTGTCATTACCACCGCAAAAAGCGATTCGGAGGCTCTGATGTTGCTGGACCGGGTGCAGTTGCGGGTCCGGCAGGATTTCGATTGCGGCGTCAAAACGATCCAACCGGATGCGAGCTTCGGGCTGGCCGCAGCGCCGCGTCATAGCGTTGCGCTGGACCAGCTACTGAAGAAAGCCGATATCGCGCTATATGAAGTGAAGTCGATGGGCAGAGGATTTGCCCGGCTCTACGACGGCGGCCGCACACCTGGCAGGCAACGCAGTGGATCATAAATGGCCGGGTAATCCGCGGCTCATTCACCTGGCTGTGCGCTCGGCCACTCGTGAACCGGACTAGGCTTGCCTGGAACGCGATTTTCGCCAGATGAAGCGAGTCGGAAACGCTGCTCGATCCGCTCAGCAAGAAACTGAATGATGACGCTACTCGCAGCGTTTGCGACGCGCCAGTGCGGCTGGCCGGCATCGATACAGCGGCCGTAGGGCAACGTCCGAACGAGCGCCAGGTAATCGCTCAATTGGCGCGCCGTGACCTTGATGGGGACCTCCTGCTTGCGAGCCTGCAGGACTTCGGGCGGGGCATGCAGGAGGATGACCAGATCCGGTTTTGGCGCCAGCCGCCAGACGTATTTTAACAGACCCTTCGGCCCGCCGTACCGGTAGCGCACCGGATCGACCAGAATGTCGATGAAGTGCCGGTCATAGAGCACCAGTGTCGAGCGCGCCGTGGCGAAGCGGAGATGAACAGAGCCGAGCGTGTTGAACAGCAGCCAGTATGCCACGCGTAGCAAGGACACCGGCAGTGAACGCGGTGCCAGGGCATGGGGCTGATTGGTCGGCGTCGGCTTGCGCTGCAGCATCCGCCGGAGCGGCGGGGCGAAGCCCCAACAAACGGTGCGCGAAAATGCCGGCGCCAGCTTGGACTGAATAGCATCGATGGTGGATGATTTGCCGGCGCCGTCCGGGCCCAGAAAGACCGTGCTCAGGCCGTGCGGCCGCATCAGGCGTCCGATGCGGTTCAATTGCCCTTCGATCGCCAGCTTTGCGGACTGCCAGGGGGCTTGGGTTAGTGCGCCGCGCCGCAAATGCGCCCGCAGCGCCCGCTGCTGCCCTTGGACTTTTCCCCACTCGCCGGACAGGAGACTGGAGATGACAAATCCGGCCTGCTCGCCGTTCCACAGGCGGCTGACCTGGGCCTCGCAGCCGATGGGATCCCGCCGATATAAGTCCAACAGTCTGCTGGCGCGGCTGCCGTCGAACCGGGCCTTGGCGATCGACCGTCCGAGATAGCAGCCGAACTCACAGGCGGGCGCCGGAATCCAAAATTTGCCGTGTCTCATACGGCCTTTCAGGACTTCGCTGCCGGCAAGGAGCCAAATGCCACCGGCCACGCAATCCGTACTGAAATCGAGTTCTAGCAAAATGGGTGAGCCATCCATATCCTGGCCGGCAAGGGTCAGGTGGAGACCCATGACGCGGATGACGCTGGCTCGCAGTTGAGCCCGGTTCGCATGGAAGAGCCGGAGAAGCTCCGCCTGGCCGATGCGCGCGTCGATGATGCAGTCGACATCGGATCCCGCATGATCGGCAAGTGTGTCATAACCGTGCAACACGCAGTAAGCGATGCCGGCCGCGTCGAGCATCTCGAAAACGCCGTCGAGTATTTCGCGGAATGGCGACGGCGACTCGTGCCGGATTGCGGTTGCGGCATTGCCGTCGATGGCCGATAGCATGGTTCAGGCTCCCGTTCTGTTCATTGCTGGCACCGGTTGAGACTTGCTTGAGATGGCGAGAAGCGCGCCCCAACGTATGACGCTGCCCGTAAGCTCCGCGGCTACCATCGCAAAAGCGGCTCCAAGCAGGCCAAAACTGCTCAGGAGCGTCCACACCAGCACGACATTGAGGGCGGATGTTGCCGTCGTCACTCCGGCCACTATGCGGCCCCGCTCCATGGCCATGAGGGCGATGGATGCGGGCGCGCCGCTGGCTGAAGCCAGGACGGACAATGACAGGACCGCGAGCAGCCACCCGTGGCCCGCGTACTCCGGTCCGCTGAACAGCAGGCCCATGACTGTCTCACCGGCCGCCAAGACAAGGACGCAAAATCCCGCGGTCAGCCCCAGGAGCAGCACGGCATCGCGCGCCGCCTTGCGCACAAGGGTCAGCTCGCCATGATCCTTCAGGATACGGACATATTTGGGTGTGAGAAGATTGAAGAAGCCGAACAGCAAAGGATTCGAGAAAGCAATGATGCTCACGCAGGCGGCATAAACACCGGTGGCGGCGGCTCCCGCGATAAGCAGCGAGAGCCAGTGCGTCATGTAACCTTGCGCCTGCATCGCCATCTGACCCGACAGGAGCCATTTGCCCAGGGTCCAGCTTTGCTTCAGCGTGGGGATCGTCTGGCGGATATTGGGTTTGAACCGGTGCCGATCGAATATCAGCCAGACCAGACAGCCAGCGCCGCCCGATATGCCGAGCACCACCAGCGCGGTCAGGAGAGTGAGTTG
>JANNXL010000503.1:0-5485 GCA_031409575.1 Hyphomicrobium sp. | reverse complement strand
CGAAGTTTTCAAGCTGCTTGATGACCGACGACATGAACAGCGCGAGTGACCCCAGCATCAAGCCCGCGACGACGAGCGCAGGGACTATGGTGATGTAACCCATGATTGGTTGCAGCACGGCTGGAACTTGCAAGAACGGATAGACGATGGGCTCTGTGATGCTGGAGATCGCCTGCGGCAGGAAGTCTGGCACTTCGTAGGCAGTAAACAACTTCAGTTCAGTGATGGGCGGCGGCTGGATGTGCCAGAAGTAAGCGACGGCCAGAAACGCGAAGACCTGCAGAAGCGCAACGGCAACGCCGCCCAAGAGCTTCGACAAGAGCAGGAACGAGCGTGGGAATGGGCTGACGAGCAATGTGCGCATCGTGCCTGTTTCACGGTCATAGACCATCGAGAGCGACGACTGCATTGCGTTGAATAGCAAAATCATCCCGACAAGGCCGGGTGTCACATATTCCTCGTAGAGCACATAAGTCTGATACGGCGGAATGATAGACACGCCCAAGACGGTGCGAAAACCGGCTGCAAAAATAAACAGCCATACCAGCGGGCGCACGAGGGCGGAGAAGAAGCGCTCGGTTTGATGCAAAAAGCGTAACACTTCGCGCCATACGATGCCCTTGAAGCAAGCTGAGTAGTTGGCGAACGTGAGGCGCGCGTGGTCGCTATCACCTGTGGCAATCAACGCGGTCTGTCCTACAGCAGCACTGGTCATGCGGCCTCCAATGAAGCCGTAGTGCCGGTCAATTTACGAAAGGCGTCAGCGATTGTTGTGGCCTGAGATGCAGCCAGCAGCTCGGGAACGGCCCCCGTGAACATCACACGCCCTTTGTGCAGCACAATAACATGGTCATCTGGGGCCACTTCGTCGAACAAGTGGGTAGCCCACAACACGCCGAGATTTTCACGCGCCACGAGTGCACGCACAATTTTGATTACACTCTCACGAGATCCGATGTCGAGCCCGACAGTAGGCTCGTCGAGCAGTAGAAGGCCTGGGCGGTGAAGAAGTGAGCGAGCAATTTCAACCCGGCGTGCCTGCCCGCCAGAGAGCGTGCGCACCTTGGAATTGGCGCGGTCAGACATCTCTACTTTTACAAGTGCCGCTTCAGACCTGGCTCTTGCTTCTTTTCCGCCAATGCCATGTAACGCGGCGTGATAAAGAAGGTTCTGCGTCAGTGATAAATCTGGATCGATTGCGCGGCTTTGAAAGCAGACACCCAATCGTTGTAAGGCTTCGGTCGGGCGGCGGCGGACGTCGTAGCCGAGTATTTTGATCTCGCCGGTGATGTTATCGTAGAGCCGTGTCACGAGTGCAAACAGAGTCGACTTTCCGGCACCGTTCAAACCCAGGAGTACGGCAAATCGTCCTCGCGGCACATGCAAAGAGACGTTGTCGAGAACGACATGAGAACCGAAGCTATGACTGACCTCCTGAACCCTCAGGGCGTCGGTTTGGGATAGGGTTTGATCGGCCACGGCTCGCATCCATTCACAGTATGCTTCGTACGCTTCAAGTGTATCGAGGCGCGGAGGTGTTCTGAACCCCGCACCTCGCATTGCTCTATTGGCTATCTGGGTCTTAGTCGAGGCTAGAGACGACGCCCCAGGGATAGCGTCCAACCTTAATGGACTTAACAGCCTTCAAGTTCTCAAGATCGATGGCCGTCACGTCGTTTGAGGTGCCGTTTGTCGTAAACAGCAATTTTTCATCGGGGGTCAGCCCCAAATTCCAAACGCGCTGCCCAACCAGCACATACTTTTCTACTTTCAGTGACGCCGTATCGACGACGGCAACGCGATTGGCCGGGCCAAGTGCCACGAAGGCCTTCTTGCCGTCTTTGGTGATGCGCACGCCGACAGGCTGAATGGCGTCCTTCGTGATGCCTTGAATTTCGAACGTCACCTTGCCGAGAATTTTGCGGCTCGCCGCGTCAATTACGGTAACCGAGCCGCCAATTTCTGACGACACCCAGACGGTCTTACCGTCGGGACTGAACTGAGCGACGCGAGGACGGTTGTCCACGAGCACGTTGTCAAATGTCTTGTGCGATACCGTGTCGATGAAGTGGGCCATGTTGGTGGTCTCAGATGTGTTGACCAGCACCTTACCGTCCGGGCTCATACCCATGCCCTCGGGTTCAACGCCAACTGGCACATCGGTCACGACGTTGCCCTTCAAGATATCGACGACTGTGACCAGGTTGTCGTCTTCGTTCGAGACGTAAAGAGGGTTGCCCGATGTGTGAAGAATCGGCAGCTCGGGATCTGGCCCCGACGGCAAATTCTTCACCAACTCGTAGGTCTTTGAATCAAAAACCTGCATTTGGTTGTCGTCGCTGGTTGCAACAATGACCCATTTGCCTTCGTTGCCAAGAATGATGCCGCGCGGCCGGTTGCCGGTCTTGATGGTATGAACCACTTCAAGTTTTTCACTGTCGATGACCGAGATGGTGTTTTCCTTCTCGTTCGACACGAAGATTTTGTAGGCAAGCGCGTCCGAGGCACCCAAAGTGGTGCCCAAAGCGGTGGTGGACAGCGCCAGTGCAGGGATCAAGGCCAGATATGGAATTCTCACGTCACGAGCTCCTCAAAAGGTCGCTTCTTCGTAATGGTATATAATAACATTCACGATGGTTGGATCACATCTGCGTGCGGCCAGGAAAGCTGGAGCCAGCCGCCCCCTACTTTGGAAACGCCGTACATTTGGTTTCGGGCTTGTCGACGCCCAAAGTATCGAGTTCGGTAAACTGGTGCAAAAAGCCCGGCTGGGGCGAAACGGTAACGGGGAGTTTCGCCGTCGCCAGCAATATGGGCTGCCGCAGCTGTCCATTCCAAGCTCGATACGATAGTTTTTGGCCCTTGAAGGCGGCGAGTTCAAATTCAGGTGAGCGCATGTACTCAATCAGGTCGGCTGCCTTGCCCGACTTCTTACGTGTCGCAGCTTCTCCAATCGAGCGCACGGCCATCCACATATTGTAATCCAGTGGGCGCATTTGCCGGTTCGCCAAACGCTTGAAACGGTTTTGAAATTGTGTCCCACCCCACAGTTCGACGGCTGGGTGCCACGTCGTGGCAAACAGCCCAGACGTGCCTACAACCGGCCGGGCGTCCCACGTGCGATAAGGAAAATAGTCGCCAAAAAGCTCGCCTTCGTCGGCAACAACCGTCACGTCGTGGGGCGGAACTTTCTGCGTAAAGCTGGGGATTTGCTGCTGAATTTGCTCATATCCGCCGTCTGAACGGCGGCTGCCGGGGTCGTATGCGAAGGCCCGCTCCTCAACGATCTTGTTGCCAAAGCGCTTGGCAGTGCGCTTAAAGGCCTCAGCGAGTGCTTTGTCTTGTTCAGACGGGCCCACGACGAGGAACCAATTACGCCACTGCTTCCAGGCAAGATATTGGCCAAGCGCGTCGGTCAGCATGCTGCGTGTTGGCAATGTGTGTTTGACGTTAACGCGGCAGTTTTCTTCACGCAGGCTGTCGTCTGGTGCGCCAGTATTGAAAATCAACGCGTCCTTGCCACTTAAGGTATCTGCCATAGCCAGAAGTACTTTGGGGTCAACATCAGCGACAACGAAGCTGGTCCCAGCGTCGACCCGTTTGACAACCTCGGCTACCAGTTCGTCGCCTGACTGGCTTGAAATCGCGTCTAGAATGAATTCCTGGCCCATGAAGCGGCCGGTGGTGTTGTTGTCTGAAATAGCGAGCTTGGCGCCGGCTTCTCCATCGTCAGGCGGCGCAATATCAAGCAATGATAAAGGCGGCAGCCGGTCTTCGCGGATCTGGCGCACCAGCAGAATATTGATTTTCTGAATTTCGGCCGCGACAGCCGGTTCCGCAGCAGGCACTTCCTGTAATTGTGCCGCTGCAGGTGCCGGCGCATCTTCGGCGTGCAGAGGGGCGGTGCAGTAGAACAGTGCCGCCATGGATGCGATCGAGGCAGAGGCGACAAGACTTCTATTAATGCAGCTATGCGTGGTGACGCACTTAAACACCATCATTCGTTTGAGCATCGCGTCCCGCACCCTCTTAGCCCACCGCATAAACCAAATCGCACGGTGGCGATTGCGTGTTGATGTAACTGTATAACGTGATAAATTGCATGCTGGCTCCGATTGTCAAGCGGCCGGAGTGAGGCTGTCGCCATATCGCAAGAATGTGACGAAGCGTGATGTGCTGAAGTTGCGGTGTGGCCTCTCATAAACCGCACAGCCAACTGCCACGTTATGTTGAGATATGCCGCTGCATGTTGGCAGGCCAAGCCGGAGTTACGATGTTCAGAGTACTTGTTACTGCGTGCGTCTTAGCATGTTCGGCCACCACAGTGTCGGCCTTGCAAAAAGCTGCCGTATTTCCATTTGAATTGGTGATTCAGCCGAGTGAAGAGGACTTCTTCATTGGAGCGGCCAAACCCAAAGCTGCCGAGCAGGCGCGCTTGAAGCTGGTCTATGACGAATTCGTGAGAATGATGACCGAAGCCGGGGCCATAGAGACGGTTGACCTTGCACCGATTGCAGCCGAGATAGAGACCAAATCGCCGATCTTCGAATGCAAAGGCTGCGAAATCGATCTTGCGAAAAAGGTAAAGGCGGACTTAGCCTATATCGGCGTCCTAGAGAAGGCATCAGATACGTTGTTGAATTTTAGTGTCACGGAAGTCGATGTGGCGGGCGCAACTGTCAAGCGCAGAGCATCAGCGGTGGTCAATGGCAACACGGATGACGCGTGGCTTGGCGTCGTTCGCTGGATTGTTCGCAATCGCCTGCTCGCCAAAAAAGAGGCGTCGCCATGATGGACCGGCGGTCCTTTTTTGCAGGAGCAGGCGCGGCGCTGTCGCTATCAGCATGGTCCGGCTTTTCCGTCGCGCAAACTGTTGCGCCGCTTAAAGTGGCGTCAGTAAAATTCGGATCATTGAGCTGGCTGCTTGAAACGATCCGCGCTGAAGGTCTCGATAAGAAGCATGGTTTGTCGCTTGAGATCGTCGACATCGCCAGCAATCAGGGCAGCGCGGTCGCACTTTACGGCGGAAGCGCCGACGTGGTCGTCAGTGATTGGACGTGGGGGTTGCGGCAGCGCTCCATGGGAGAGGCGCTGAAATTCTCACCGTTCTCAACAGCACTCGGCTCAATCATGGTGCCGGGCGATTCTCCAATCAAAACATACAGCGACCTCGCGGGCAAACGGATGGGCGTCGCTGGCTCAGCGATCGACAAAAGCTGGCTGCTGCTGCGCGCCTACTCAATGAAAGTGCAGGGCAAAGATATCGCCGACTTCGCGGCCCCGCAATATGGTGCCGCTCCGCTCCTTGCCGAGCAGCTTAGGGATGGCAAGCTTGATGCTGCGCTGAATTTCTGGACGTTCTCGGCCCGGCTTAAGGGTGATGGATTCCGGTCAATTTTGACAATGGCAGAGGTGATGACCGCACTCGGCATCGATCCGCCGCCGGCCCTTGTCGGCTTCATCTGGAAGGAGGCCACCGAGTCGT
>JANNXL010000502.1:0-3624 GCA_031409575.1 Hyphomicrobium sp. | reverse complement strand
GATGGCACTGCAATCGACGCGCTCGCCCCTGTGCATCATGCGGCCATCGGGCAAGTCGTGATCCTGGAATACGGTCTTGATGGTCTGCAGGTAAAACTCGGCCGTCAGGTCCATGACCGCCAAGTACTCATCGTAGAAATCCTGATGTGACTTGACGCTATCGCAATCACCTTTGACGAGATTGTTAAACAGCTCGTTGTGCGCGGTGACGTGGCGCTCAAGGTTCATGGTCATGAAGCCGGTCAGCTGCATGAAGCCCGGATAAACGAGGCGCATCGCACCGGCGTGCGGGAATGGAACATGAGACAGCACGTTTGATTCAAACCAAGACAATGGTTTGCTCTGCGCGAGTTTGTTGACAGCGGTAGGGTTGCGCCGCGTATCGATCGGGCCGCCCATCAGTGTGAGCGATGCGGGCTGTATAGGATCGTTGCGCGATGCCATAATGGCTGTGGCAGCAAGGGCGGGCACAGCAGGCTGGCACACGGCCATGATGTGCGTATTGGGACCCAAGTGATGGACAAAATCGATCAGGTAATCGATGAAGCTGTCGAGATCGAATTTGCCTTCGACCATCGGCACTTCGCGGGCGTCGGCCCAATCGGTGATGTAGACTTCATGTTCTTCAATCATCGACTTCGCGGTGCCGCGCAGAAGCGTGGCGTAGTGGCCTGACATTGGCGCGACGATCAGCACCTTTGGATCGTTGCGCGGACCTGTGTCTTTGAGGTCACGTTTGAAATGGATTAAATTGCAAAACGGCTTTCGCAGTGCGATCTCTTCCGTGACGGGCACGACCAGTCCGCCGACGTGAGCGTCTTTAATTCCGAAGGCTGGCTTGCCGTAGCGCCGGGTCACATTCTCGAAAAATTCGCAGGCCGCCGACACCGAGCGCCCGAACGGCGTGGCCGAAAAAGGGTTGAACGGTGAGTTGACGCTGTACTTGAGCGCCTCTGCCCCAAGCCGCATGGGCGAGAGAATGGCATGTGCCAATTCGTAGGCCTGATAGTTCATGGGCAGGCATCCCCGTTGTGCTGCGCCCCGACTGGCGTACTCAAGACTCGGTGGACCATGGTATTTTGCAGCGCACCACAAATGCAAGTGTAAACCAGCATCAACGTCACCACCAATTGGGCAACACCCGGTTTTCTAAAGTCTACGAATGGACGGACGAAGTGCGCCGGGGAGACTACCGCGTCACCACTGAAGAAAACGGCAACCAAGCCGTTAAAGTTCCACGCAATCGGCCACGAGCGAAAATAGAGCGCGGCGTCCATGCCGCCGGGTGCTCAACGGCCTTCTCGCCACCACGCTAAAGCGAGCAAGGCGAGCAGAGCGGAAAGCGCGAGAAGTCCAGTAAATAAAGGGGTTAGTTTTACGCCGCGGGTGATGAATGCTTCGCGGTCTTTAAGCCCCATCCATCCCGAACCCGCAAGTTTTGTCGCATTCGACATCATGGTTATGCGCGGTAATTCGACGGCTACCGGCCCTGTCGCAGCGCCTGCGGATGCCGTCCAGAACACGCCGCCGCCCGTTGCTTGGGCTATGGGGTCGAGCTTCGTCGCCGTGGCGTTAACTTCGCTCATTTCGCGAGGATCTTGTGCACCGGCTTCTGCAATGGCGGTCAGTAAACCTGATGGGGCTTGCGATTCGGCCTTATAGAGCCCCGGCAATTTGACATCGACCGAGGCACGCCAGCGCCCGGGCGCCGAGGGTTCAAGCACGAGTTCGCTCTTTTCACCTTCGGGATTAACGAGAGTAACCGGATCAACTTTCTCATCCATCGAATGGCGCTCGATGGTCACTTTCAATCCTGCGGCCGTGGCGATTAAGCGGTCTTCTTCCAGTTCAGGTTCTTTCATAAGCCAATGTGCTAAGCGGCGCAGCAAGTCGGTATGCGGGCCGCCGCCATCGTAGCCGCGCGCCCACAGCCAGGCTTGATCGGACGTCAGCAGCGCCACGCGGCCCTTGCCTTTGCGATCGAGGATCAGCAGCGGCTGGTTTTCAGCGCCCGTTAGAACCGTGCGGCCCGTGCCGCCCGGCTTGACTTCAGCTTGGCGGAACCAGCGCCCCCACGGCGGCGTCGCTTCGGGGTGCAGCGGATCGATGCCGGGCAGCGTGGCTGTTACGGGATGTTTGGCGCCATCGGCCGAGATCTTCGGCGTGAACGGGCCTTCGATCACGCGGCCCGTAGGAGCCGCCGGCAAGGCAGGCCCAAGTGGTGTGCGATAAAGTGTTCGTTCGCCTGCATAGTCGTCGCCGCCGGCCACCAGCAACGCGCCGCCGGTTTTATCGACGTAGCGTGTGATGTTGTCGTAATACAAAAGCTGCAGAATGCCGCGATGTTCGTAGCGGTCAAAAATGATCAGATCGAAATCTTTGATCTTGTCGGAAAACAGCTCTTTCGTCGGGAACTGGATCAGCGACAACTGGTTGATTGGCGTGCCGTCCTGCTTTTCAGGCGGACGCAAAATGGTGAAGTGAACGAGGTCAACGCCGGCATCAGACTTGAGCAGGTTGCGCCATGTGCGCTCGCCGGCATGCGGCTCGCCGGAGACCAGCAGAACGCGCAATTTGTCGCGTACGCCCTCGATGGTCACGACCGCGCGGTTGTTGGCAGTGGTCAGCTCGTTCGGCAGCGCATCTGCCTCGATCTCGACCAGGTTAGGCCCGCCACGGTCAACCCGGACCGACAGTTCGAGCGCATCGCCCGTGCGGACATTGCGCTCGACCAGCACCTCGCCATCGCGGCGCACAATGATGCGGCTGGTGCCTGTGCCGTTCTTTTCGTCGATCCTGAGCTTGATGGTGACGTTCTTGCCGACGATGCCGAAGCGCGGGCTGTCCAGCAGGGTCACGCGCCGGTCGATCTCGCCCTCGCGCCCGGTGATCAGCGCATGCAGGGGCGCTTTCAGGCCCAGCGCCTGCGCGGCTGCCGGCATGTCATGGACGATGCCATCTGTGATGAAGAGCGCGCCCGCCACCCGCTCGGCGGGCACGTCAGCGAGGGTTGCGTTCAAGGCCTCGAACAGGCGTGTGCCATCGTTCGCGCCATCGCCATCACCCACTTCGACGAAGCGCGGCTCGACTTGCGGGATGCTGGCCAGCTGCCGTTCAAGCGCCAGGCGGGCACGCTGGGTCTGCTCGGTGCGGTCGGCAAGGCGGTTGGAGCCGGAGCGGTCGATGACGATGGCCACCACATCCTTGACCGGCTCGCGCTCCTCGTGGACCAGCGAAGGGTCAGCGAGCGCGGCGAGCACTGCCAGCAGCGCCACTGCGCGCAGCACGCCGCGCCCACGCTGGAAATACACCGCCGCAATGGCCGCAAGCACAACGACAACCGCCAGCGCGGCCAGCAGCCAGAGCGGAACCATCGGTGACAGATTGATGCTATACATCGTTCATTGCCCCAGCCGTTCGAGAAGCGCGGGCACATGCACCTGATCGGCCTTGTAGTTGCCGGTCAACGCATACATCACGAGATTGACACCGCCGCGCAGGGACAGTTCGCGCTGGCGGGGGCTTGAGCCCTGAAGCGGAAACAGCGCACCGCCGCGACGATCCGTGGCCAGGCTGCGGCCAGATCGTTGGAAGTGATGACCAGCGGCGAGACGCCGTCGCTGG
>JANNXL010000501.1:0-4348 GCA_031409575.1 Hyphomicrobium sp. | reverse complement strand
CCAGGTTTGTGGCCGAGACCGTCGGCTCAGACGCGAACACTGACAAAGCCTTTGACGCCTTCACGGAGCGCTGGTCGCGTGCGCGTTCGGGCATCGTGTTCACGGCACATCCGACGTTCGGCGTGTCTGATGAAATGACGCGCAAAATGATCGACATCGCCATGAAGGGCAGCGACACTGGCGAAAGCCTGGGCATTGCTCATCGTCCAGACAACGGTATCACACTGGAATATGAGCACAAGCGCGTATCACACGCGATCCAGATGCTGCGTGACGCGTATGTCAGTGTTTTGAGCACGTTCTATTCAGTGGCAGCGGCTGGCTTTGGCGACAAGGCTTACAAGCTGCGTCCCAAGCTGACCACGTTTGCATCATGGGTTGGCTACGACCTTGACGGACGCACCGATATCAACTGGGCCTATTCGTTCAGTATCCGGCTGCGCGAAAAGCGGAGCATGCTTGTCGATGTTCGCGAGCGCTTCGAAAAGCTGCGGCCGATGTTCGGCGAATCCGGCGACGGCGTCCGCATCGTGCGCCAAATCATAGGCAAACTGGATTTGGCAGTCTCGGCGGTCGACTTGCAGGTCCGCTCACTAGAGAAGACCGGCGAGAGCACGGCAGCATTGGCTGAGGCTGCCAACATCATCACGCAGTCCGACGGCTACAACATGGTCTCGACGGAGCCCCTCCTTCAGCTCTTCGATCAGTTGATGGACGTGTGCGCGGATGCGAATGCAAAGCGCGCGCTCGCCGCGCTCTCCGGCCTTGTGCAGGCGACGGGTCTGGGCAGTTCGCACATTCATTTGCGCGTCAACGCCGTGCAGATCAACAATGCCTTCCGGGCCTTCGTCCACGAAAGCTGGACCGCAGACTTGACCGAGCGCCAAGCCTTGGCCCGCATCGTTGAAATGATCCGCACCGTTAAGCCCGAGACAGTTAACTTCGAAACGCTGGATCTTGAAACCGCAACGGCCATCCGGCAATTTGCCCTGGCCGCACAAATCCGCAAGCACGTCGACCGTGATACGCCAATTCGCTACTTGATTGCCGAGTGCGAAAGCCCGGCGACAATTTTGATTGCGATCTACTTCGCCAAGCTGTTCGGCGTGCAAGACATCGTCGATATTTCCCCGCTGTTCGAAACACCCGCAGCCCTTGAAACCGGGGCGCGACTCATCGAGCGCCTTCTCGCCGAAGAAGCTTATCGCGACTATGTCACCGGGCGTGGCCGTATCGCAATCCAGACCGGCTATTCAGACGCCGGGCGATTCATCGGCCAAATCGCGGGCGGCCTCGCACATGAGCGGCTGCAGCACGGGCTTGCCGAGACCGTTCACAAATCGGGATTGAAGGGCGTCGAAACGCTGATCTTCTCGACATTCGGTGAAAGCATGGGCCGTGGCACGCATCCTGGCCACATGCGCCGCCGCTTGCGTTATGTGTTGTCGGGTGAATCGCGCTGGCGCTTCTTCCGGCATGGTCTGCCGCTCAAGCACGAAACGAGCTTCCAGGGCGGCGATGGCTATATGTATTTCGCCAACCAGCAGTTTGCGACGCGCGCGCTTACAACCATTGTCATGGACGGTCGCGATCCAGGCGCGGGCGAAGATCCTTTCTACACCGACACAAACCTCAGTCTCGATTTCCAGTTGCGGTTGCGGGGTTATCAGCAGCAGCTGTTCGCGCATCCGGGCTACCGGGCCTTGCTCGGTGCCATTGGCGCGAATTTGCTCTTTAAGACGGGCTCACGGCCTGTGAAGCGGCAGGGCGATCACGCGTCGGACCGTGGCGATCCAGCCCGCATGCGCGCCATTCCCAACAACGCTATTCTGCAGCAGTTCGGCTATGTGGCGAACGTCGTTTCAGGTCTGGGCGCGGGCGTTGGCTCGGAGCGGGACCGGTTCGTGGAACTCGCCCGCAACTCATCGCGCGTGAAGCAAATCATTGAAATGATCGCACGCGCCAAGCAGTTGTCGAGCCTAAACGCAGTGGGGGCCAACGCAGCGATCTTCGATGCCGGGTTCTGGACGTCGCGCGCTTCGTGGAGCCGTGAGCCCCATCTTGATGCCGCCTTTAAAATTCTGGCGAAGCGGTTGCTGTCCGATACTCGCGCTCAAGCCATCAATGGCTTGGCGCACCACTTGCGCCTTGACGCCATCGAGCTGCATGGCATTCTGGATGAAATTGGGCTCGACGCCGGGAAAATTCCCGACGATCACCGGCTCGAGTTGGACCTCCTGCAAGCGATCCGTCTGACCCTGATGATGCGCGTCTTCATTTTGGCGGCGCAGCTGCCGCGCTTCACGGCCACAACAGAAACCACGTATGACCAATTGTTCCAACAGGCGCTTTCACTTGAAATACCCGAAGTCATTTCAGTGATGCGCAAGGCGTTCCCCAAGCGGTCGGCTGACCTGCACGACGACAGTGCCTTCAATGAGAAGGCGACGTATCTGCCCAGGGGCATGGACGACTACGGCCGTATCGAAACCGAAATTCTCGAACCCATGGAGCAATCCTACGAGTTCATCCGCGAAATCGGCACCGGAATTTCGCACCACTGGGGCGCGTTTGGCTGAAATCTGCCGGCCCTTACTTGGGCAACGCTGAGGCCGGCAGGGCAAATACTTCGCCGTCGCTGTTTTCTGTGTCGAGCCAAAGAAATTCCAGTGATGGAAATTCGGCTTCCAGTATTTCACGTCCCGTACCGATCTCGACAACGAGCATGCCGTTTTCAGTCAAATGCTGGCGTGCTTCTTTGAGGATGCGCCGAACGATATCCAGCCCGTCTTTGCCGCCCGCGTGGGCCAGCACCGGCTCGGCGCGGTATTCAGGCGGAAAATCAGCGATGGCATCGTCGCTGACATACGGCGGGTTCGAAAGGATCAGATCATAGCGCTGACCTTTCACGCCCATGAATACGTCTGACGCAATGATGGAAATGCGATCATTCAAGCCATAGTCACCGACGTTCTGGCGTGCCACTTCCAAAGCTGAATCTGAGATATCAACCGCATCAACTTCTGAGTTTGGAAAAGTCCTAGCAGCAAGAATAGCAAGGCAACCCGATCCCGTACATAAATCGAGCGCACGTTCCACCTCGTCTGGATCCGCAACAACCGCCGAGAGTCCGTCGCGCAGCAATTCGCCGATGTACGAGCGTGGAACAATAACCCGCTCGTCGACGTAGAAACTCAAGCCCTGGATCCAGGCTTCTTTCACCAAGTAGCAGGCGGGTTTGCGCGTTAAGATGCGCGCATCAAAAATGCCGGCGACTTGCACGCGCTCGGCCTGCGTCAGCCGGCAGTCAAGCCAAGGGTCGAGCGTATCGATCGGCAGGTGCAGCGTCTTCAACATTAGAAACGCCGCCTCATCCACCGGACCCGTTGTGCCGTGTCCGTAAACCAAGCCCGCGGCCTCAAACCGGCTGACGGCATAGCGAAGCCAGTCGCGCACGGTAAGGAGGTCTTCGACTGACGTATCGGCGGGCGCGGCGGTCATGGGCGGATTTCACTGACAAGAAATGGAGAGGCGGAAACAACCAAACAGTCGCAGTTTATTAGACGCTTCCCGGGTCAAGGGCGAGCGCTTAGCCGCATCCAGAAGTTTTTATGTATTGGCGCTTGGCGAAGGCGCTTCAAACAGACATTATCAGTCTTCAGCACCCACCTGCAAAGCGTCCGAAATCAAGGTCGCATGCACCATGAAACGCCTGACCCGGAGGAACCCTGCCCGTGACAGTGAAGTCTGATATCGAGATTGCCCGCGAAGCCAAAATGAAGCCCATTGGCGAGGTCGCTGCCAAGATTGGCGTGCCGGCCGACGCACTGCTGCAATACGGACCTTCGAAAGCCAAAATCACGGCAAGCTTTATCGACAGCTTGAAGTCGAAGCCCGACGGCAAACTCATTCTCGTCACGGCCATCAGCCCGACGCCGGCTGGCGAAGGCAAGACGACCACCACGGTGGGCCTCGGCGACGGCCTGAACCGCATCGGCAAGAAAGCCATGATGTGCCTTCGCGAGCCGTCACTCGGCCCGTGCTTTGGCGTCAAAGGCGGGGCGGCCGGCGGAGGCTACGCGCAAGTCGTACCCATGGAAGACATCAACCTGCATTTCACCGGCGACTTCCACGCCATCACCAGCGCACACAACCTACTCTCTGCGCTGCTCGACAACCACATCTACTGGGGCAACAAGCTTGGCATTGATGCGCGCCGCGTCGAGTGGAAGCGCGTCATGGACATGAATGATCGCGCCCTGCGCAACATCGTCAATTCGTTGGGTGGAACCGCAAACGGTTTCCCGCGTGAAGACGGCTTCGACATAACGGTTGCATCAGAGGTGAT
>JANNXL010000500.1:0-2206 GCA_031409575.1 Hyphomicrobium sp. | reverse complement strand
TGCCGGAGTAAGTCGGGATCGATGAGACCATCATCAGAGCGATTGCCAGTGTGTAGACCAGCATCGCAACCAGCATCAGCCGGCTGTCGTGCACGTCAAGACCGAGGTGATAGAGATAGAGCGGCAGCAAAACCACGATCGCAGCAGCCGGTGTCGGCATACCTGTAAAATAGTTGGATTGCCATTTGGGCTTTTCTTCATCGCTCGCAACATTGAAGCGGGCGAGACGCAGCGCAGACGCGAGCGCAAATAACAACACGCAAATCCAGCCGAAGCTCTTGATGCTTTGCATCCCCCACGTGAACAGCAGAATGGCCGGAGCCACACCAAAATTCACAAAGTCTGCCAAGCTATCCAGTTCAGCGCCAAAGCGCGACGACGCCTTGAGATAGCGCGCCACACGGCCGTCGACGCCGTCGAGGGCGGCGGCCAGGACGATGCCGCCAAGGGCGAGCTCCCAGCGGCCTTCAATCGACATGCGGATGGACGTCAAGCCCCAGCACAGGCCGAGTAGCGTGACAAAGTTCGGCACCAGCATGCGCACGGGGATGCGGGCGTGATTGAACAAGCGCCGGCGCCTGCGGCGGCGGGTTTCTTTTTCCAGTTGCGGTAAGACCGGGTCCATAACGTGGCTCCCTTGCAGTTGCGGCTGCGACGGCTTAAACGCGGCGCGCCTCACGCTCGGCTTCATCAGACTTCAAATCGGCAAGCACCGTTTCCCCGCCAATGGCCAACTGACCCACCGAGACGAGGGCGGTGCGGCCCACCGGCAAAAATGTATCAACGCGCGACCCGAACCGGATCAGCCCGAAGCGCTGGCCCGTGCCAACGCTTTCGCCCTCTTGCGCGAACGTCACGATGCGGCGTGCGATGAGGCCGGCGATCTGAATGACACCGACCTGGGTTCCGTTGGCAGCTTCAATGACCAGTGCGCGGCGCTCATTCTCTTCGCTGGCTTTATCGAGTGCTGCGTTAAGAAATGCGCCGGGAATGTAAACCGAGCGGATGATGCGGCCGGCAATGGGCGCGCGGTTAATATGCACATCGAGCACCGAGAGAAACACCGACACGCGCACACGCTCGTCCGTACCCAGCCCCAGTTCGGCCGGCGGGCGAATTTTTTCGATGGATGACACGCGCCCATCGGCGGGCGACACGACGAGGCCTTCGCGCATGGGAATGACACGGTCGGGATCGCGGAAGAAATAGGCGATATAGGCCGTTGCCACGGCAGCCAGCCAGCCGAGCGGCGGCCACAGCCAGAAGAACAAAAGCGTCGCTAGCGCTGCAACGGCAACAAACTTATGGCCGTCTGAGTGGACGGGCGCAAAACTTTCGAGAATGGTGTCGAGCAGGCTATGGCGTTCGGACAAGGACGTATTACCTCTAAATCAAATTGGACTGTGCGGACAGTACTGCAGTGCGGAACATTTTAGCTCGCCGCGTCCCCAAAAACCAGTGCACGGTTTGGCCCATTGTTCCGGCTGCGGGTCGTATGGGTGCATGAGCCCGAACTTTTGAGCGTAATGTACCGTTCCTGAGGAGTTGGAGCCAAATTTTCGCGCATGGCGGCCGGCTCGCGGGACGCGAGTCGCCATGCGCAACTAGAGAGGCACACCGACAAACCGGGTGTCGCCCTTCGAATCCTCGACCAAGAGAATGATCGTCTTGGCCCCGGTCTTTTTGACCTTCTCGATTGTGGCGCTCAGGCCTTCGGCGGTTTTGACTTCTTCCTGCTGGGCTTCAACGATCACATCTCCGACGCGCAGGTTCTTGGACGCCACGGGGCTATCGGGATCGATTTCCGTCACGATCAACCCTGCGAGCTTTTGATCGAACCCGAACTGCTGGCGTAGCGCCTCTGTCAGCGGGGTCAACTTCAGACCCAGCACTGAGGTCTCATTGGGCTTGGGTTCTTCCTTCGGCTTGCTGCCGCCGAGTTCGATCTTGTCGTCTTCTTCGTCAAGCCGGCCGACCACAACCGAGAATGTCTTCTTCTCGCGCTGACGCATCACTTCGATGTCGATGCTCTTGCCGATCGGCGCTTGGGCAACGAGCTTGGGCAGGCCACGCATCGTCGTGACATCTTTGCCGTCGAACTTGAGGATGACGTCGCCAGTCTCCAAGCCCGACTTCGACGCCGGGCTGTCGGGGGTGATGCCGGCGACCAGCGCGCCGGTGTTTTCAGGCACGCCGAAACTTTCCG
>JANNXL010000499.1:0-1744 GCA_031409575.1 Hyphomicrobium sp. | reverse complement strand
GATTCAGCTTTCACGTGGCGTGCAATTTTGCGCGGACGGCATTGAAGCTTTGTGGTCGTCGCCGATGGCGGCAACGTTGCTACTTGCCCACCCGTTCGCAGAATGAAGCCTCTGAGCCGCGCGCGCTGCGAAAGCTGACTGTCGGTTTGTTCTTGTTCTCATGGTAAATGGAGGTGAAGCCATTCGGCATCACGCCATCCAGGTGCCCACCCTTGAATGCAATGGCTCCGGCGCCGGTGTCATAGGAAAAGCTGCCGCGTTCCTTGCCGTCGGGATCGGTATAACGGTCCTTGCCGGTAACTTTGAAATTCAGCAACAGTCGTGGTGAGCCGTTGCCCCAGCATTCATAGTTGCCTTGCGCCACGGATGCGGGAGGTTGCGCGCAGACCTGTGCAGCCACCAAGCCGGCCATTAACCCGATTAACTGTTTCATTTTTGTCTCCTCTTCGCCTGTGCCGTGATTGGTTCAAAACTTCTTGTGCGTTGGAATGTAGCTACAGATTGTGAGCTGATGGGCGTGAGCCTTGGACGCGAATGAGCTACTGCCCTCGCACTCTGGAAAGCAGCGCCGCGTCAGCGCTGGCTTCAGCGACTGCCAGCGCGCGGCGATAAACGTCATTTGCTTCGCTCGTATTACCAAGCGCCAGGTGCACACGGCGTATCTGTAATAAATCATCGACGATGCGCTCTGGCAAGCCAAGCTCGCGATCTAGCGCCAGCGCCTGCTGCAGCGATTCGAGGGCGGCCGCCGCTTCACCACGCAAGAGTTTTGCCAAGCCGATGGTGCGCAGTGAGTTGGCGCGCTCGGCCAGCTGATCCGGGTTAGGCAACATTTGTAGCGCGGAGGTGGCAGCCGCCAGCGCTGTCGATGAGTCACCGCGCTCCAGCGCAAGCCTGGCCTGAATATTGAGGATCGGCGCCGCGTTCTTGCAGGTCGCGGCACAGGCTTGAAGGGCGTCGTCAGCCATTCGCTCGGCTTCTTCCAATTTGCCTTGCCTGAGTGCCCACAAGGCGAGGGCGGTTTTGGTCTGGGCGCGCTGTGCGGTCGTCAGCGGAAAAGTCTCCGTCAGCAATGCATCCAATTGCTTTCGTGCTGCCAGCTGGTCGCCTTTGGCTTCCAGAGCACGTGCCAGATTTAGTCTGTCGCTGACGATACCGTCGTAGTTTTCGATTGAAACATCCAGACGCAATGCCGCCTCGAAATGCCCGGCCGCTGTCGCAGGGTCGCCGTTTTGCAGCGCGCGCAGACCATTCTGGTTGAACTGGATGGCTTGGTTGAGGCGCGCATTGGCGGGCTTCTCTGGCGCATGTCCGCAGCCACCCAAACCTATGGTCAGGATCGCGAGCAGCGCGACGTAGGCGTTAGCGCAGCTTGGCGGGTGAGGGAACATAAGTGTCCACCGGTGCAGGGGCACTTGCAGGCGGGTCGAGGAGGGTGCGGATCGGCCAGGCCTTCTTCGCACCGGAAACAATCTCACGAGCATCGCCGGCGGCGACCTTGCCATCGTGCAGCAATCCCGGCACCTTGTCTGCACCTTCTTGACTGATCCGGCGCACGTTGTCCAAGGTGCCATCAACTTTTAGCAGGAGGCCCGGCAGCGCAGTGTCGAGTGTCGTCAGATGTTTTTTCACCAGAGCCATGTTCTGATCGGTCTTCTCCAGCACTGCTGAAACCTGCCCGCTCAATACGCCAACTTTCTGGTTACCCTGATGCAACAATTGCTGCAATTCCTGACTCGATGCG
>JANNXL010000498.1:0-2383 GCA_031409575.1 Hyphomicrobium sp. | reverse complement strand
CACCATCTGAAGCGCGGCGACGCCGATCTCAGGAAATGAATGATATTTTCCAGTTAGAGTCTCGACCAAGGAGTAGTGAAGCATGGTGGAGAACCAGAAGCCAACCAGTTCGTCGTGACCATCAAGCGCCTTCGCGACACTTTTCTTCAAGGGCTTGAGGTCGAGCAGGGTCTCGTTCACATCAAAGAAGATCACTTTAGGTGCTGGTGTGTCTTTCGTGTTCATGGGTTCCGTCTGTGCGTTTGCGATACCGGCGGAAAAGACCTCGATGGCAGATATTCTTTGTGGAATATTTCATGATCTGTAATGAACTTATCGTATTTGATGTCACTGGACCACTGGCCGGCTATGACGATCTCCTCGTCGGTGGCGCCTGCCCCGAGCGCCTTGCGCACGACGCCCTACTCGACGCCCTTCCAGTCGAGTAGCATGTGATCGAGTTGGCAATTGGTGAGAGAACTGCGGTGACTGTTGCAAAGCGGTCCAACACTGCGCCTGCGTGGAGCACGTTTGCGGAACTGCTGTGCAGGACAAGTCAAATACATGGTGATGAGTGGTGGGTGAGGACCGACTTGCGCGATGGCCTCAGCCGCCACTGTTTAGCGCGAACGGTGATGGTTGTCCCCATTGCCCGGTGAACACAAACTTGCTCAACCGCTTTCTTTGTCGGGGCGAAAGATCGCGCTCTCTCAGAGAATCTGGCAGTTTGGCAGGTTCGGCTTCATAGCCGATAGCCATAGCCGTCCACGCTTCGAAGTGTTCCGGTATCTGATAAGCCGTGCGCGCCTTGTCGGGAAGGATGCCGATCATCTGATGGACGGAGAGACCTCGATGAGTTGCCTCGACTACCAGATTTCCGGCAGCCAGTCCGAGATCATGAACCGCAGCCCGATTGTCTTCGTTGTTTCTCGCAAACTTCAAACTGACGATGCCGAGGATCAGCACTGGTGCTGCCTTGGCCCATGCTTGGTTTGCCTCCACAAGACAGTCGAGCATTCGCGCGAACTCTGCGGAGTTCTCTCGGGTGGCGACCAGATAGTTCCACGGCTGTTCGTTGTAGGAAGAAGCGGCCCAGCGGGCGGCCTCAAACAACGAGCGAAGGTCAGCCTCCGGCACTGGACGTTCATCAAAGCCGTAGGGACTCCATCGTTCGGAAAGTAGTTTAAGGATTGGGTGGTCGGTGGTGGCATGTTTGGTGGTCATAGTCATTGGGGTTTTCAAAGGTTCAGGACTTTTGTGCGGAAGTGAAATCGGCGTTGCTCGCGGCAGTGAAACGGGAAGATTTCAGTCTGGCCTTCTCTCGAATCACTTTAGTGAGGACAACTGCTGCCGGGCCGGTTGCCTTTTCCGCCTGTTGCTGGAGGAGGAGCAACTCCTTGGTCTTAGCGGGGAGCTGCTCGAACATCTTCATGTCCTTGCCAAATTCATTTTCAGATTGAGGTGGTCGTGATTTCATGGGCTGCGTTTTGGGATGGATGATTTAAGCGACGACACTCGGTTGCTTGAGCGACTCCATGTCGATGACGAAGCGGTATTTCACATCGCTCTTCACGAGGCGGTCATAGGCTTCGTTGACCTTCTGAATCGGGATGAGTTCGATGTCGGAGGTGATGTTATGCTCGCCGCAAAAATCGAGCATCTCCTGAGTCTCCTTGAGACCGCCGATGAGCGAGCCGCTAAAATTGCGGCGGCCAAAGATGAGGTTGCTGACATCCACGGCGAGCGGTTCGGACGGGACGCCGACCTGGGTAAGCGTTCCGTCCCTCCGAAGCAGCACGAGATAGGCATTGATGTCGTGTTTCGCGGCCACGGTATCGAGGATGAAGTGGCAACTGTTCAAGTGCTTCTTCATGGCGGCCTCGTCCTTGGAATGCACGACCTCGTCTGCGCCCAGCTTCAACGCATCCTCCACCTTGTTCAGCGACGTGGTGAAGACCACCACATGCGCGCCCAGCGCTTTGGCCAGTTTCACTCCCATGTGGCCAAGTCCGCCCAGCCCCACTACGCCCACCTTCTGTCCCTTGGTCACTTTGTTGTGCTTCAATGGCGAGTAAGTGGTGATGCCGGCGCAGAGCAGTGGAGCGGCACCGGCGTGGTCGAGATTCTTTGGAACTCTCAGCACAAACGCTTCGTCCACGACGATGCTTTCGGAATAACCGCCGTAGGTGACGCCGCCGGAATGTTTGTCGGGCGAGTTGTAGGTGAAGATGGCACCGGCCTCGCAGAACTGCTCCAGATTGTCTTTGCAACTCGCGCAGTTTCGACACGAATCCACCAAGCAACCGACGCCGACAATTTCGCCCTCTTTGAAATTCTTCACTTGGTTGCAAAGAGGACGAAATCGTGGGCGTTGGTTGCCTGGTGGATTCGTGCCGAACCTGCG
>JANNXL010000497.1:0-4352 GCA_031409575.1 Hyphomicrobium sp. | reverse complement strand
TGGAAGACATGAAGGGCGACATGGGTGGTGCCGCCTGCGTCGCCGGACTGATGCTGGCGCTGGCCAAGCGCAAAGCCAAGGTCAATGCGGTGGGTGCCATCGGCATTGTCGAGAATATGCCGGACGGCAAGGCGCAGCGGCCAGGCGATGTGGTGAAGTCAATGTCAGGGCAGACGATCGCCGTACTCAACACCGATGCCGAGGGACGTCTCGTCCTGGCCGACGTGCTGTGGTACGTGCAGGAGCGCTTCAAGCCAATATTCATGATCGACCTTGCAACACTGACCGGCGCCATCATGGTGGCGCTGGGCAAGGAGTTTGCCGGGCTTTATTGCAATGATGAAAAACTCGCCGGTGATCTTTCGGCCTGTGCCAAGGTCACGGGCGAAAAGGTCTGGCGTATGCCGCTCGACAAAGTCTTCGATAAGATGATCGACAGCCGTTTCGCGGACATGAAGAACATGGGCGGCCGCTGGGGCGGATCAAACACTGCGGCAGCGTTCCTGCAGCGCTTCATCGAGAAGGACATGCCCTGGGCGCATCTCGACATCGCCGGTACCGGCATGGATGGCTCGCGCTCCGACATCAACACCAGCTGGGGTCCAGGCTGGGGCATCCGTCTGCTCGATAAGTTCGTGACCGATTTCCACGAGAAACCGGAAAAGGCCGAGAAGGCTGACAAGTAGAACAGGGAATGACGCTGGCATGCCGTTGGGCGTGCTGGCGTCCGTCTTATGCAGAACGGCAGCCGCCGAAAGGCAGCCTTCTGATTGCGTCACTTCAAATCATTTATTTTAACTTCATTAAGACCTAATATTTTCCATAATATATATTATGCGAACGATGAAGTTGGGGTCAAAGCCGTCGAAAGTTGGTTCTGTTGCCGTCTCGCTGGCTCGCTGTATTCCCCAATGTCACCTGGCCATCGGCCAATTATCCCGGATCCAGCGCGCCAGTCCCTCCTCCTCGATCTCGCCGGCGGCCAAGCCTTGGAAGACTGCTGTGGTTTCCGATTCGGACGGAGCAAACATTATTCCATTCTTGAGCAAGAACACAGCCATGCACATGAAGGCAGCCCGCTTGTTGCCATCGACGAACGGATGATTGCGTGCAAGGCCAAAAGCATAGGCTGCTGCCAAAGCCGCGAGGTCCGACTCACCGTAAGCCCATTTGTTTTGTGGACGGCCCAGCGCCGATTCTAGCATCCCGTTGTCCCGGATGCCTGAGGGCCCGCCAAATATGGCAAGCTGCTCGGAATGAATCTTGATTGCCTGGCTGACAGTAATCCAGCGTGGCTCGCTCATTTAGCGAGCGCTTTGAGCGTGTTCTTGTAGTTCTTCATCACCTCGCGTGCGATGCGCATCGTCTCTTCGTCATCATCGGTATAGGGCGACAGTGTGATGGTGCGATCCGGGCCCTCAGTGATGGAAAGCTCATCGCCCTGCTTCAAGCCCAGCCGCGCAAGCAGCTCCTTCGGCAGAATGAGCCCCGTCGAGTTGCCGATTTTCTTGATTTCGAGCTTCATGATCGCAACTTTCTTTTGTTGTACATTTTGTATAACACGACAAAAAAATGTTGTACAGAGTGTACAACGGGGTGCTCAGGCAGGGCCACAACGACGGAGTAACTGAGAAATCTTCGCCATAATTCCGTGTACGTTATCGCGGTTCTTCCACCGGCCAGCACCCGAAATCCTCGCCCAAATCCGTGCGAACCGAGCCTCTCATTTGCTCATCAGTTGTCTTACTAATGCAACCACGACGGGTTGCCGCCGCCTGCCCGCGTCCAACCGAAGTGCGCCGGGGCAAACGTACCGGTCGCCCTCGAATTCCTTACAAAGGCATAATAAGGACGCAGAATGACCGGTGCGTTTTTGACAAATTGCGCACCAAGCAACACCAAAAAAAAAGGATTTTCTGGACACTCTACTCGCTGTGATTGTCCTATTTGCATGGAGCCCGCCCCGTGCGCGTTGCTACAAAAATTAACGCCGCCCTCTTCTGTGCTTTTGCATGCGGGACGTTTGCAACGTACGCCGTCTTGCATTCGACCATTCAGCCGCGATTTGAGGAGATCGAGCGCACCGACGCTCAGATGAACCACAAACGCGTCAATGAAGCCGTCTATGCCTCCATGGAGAAGCTCGAAACAGCGACCCAGGACTATGCCTTCTGGGATTCGACGTTTGACGCCATGCATGGGACCGGCGTCGAGGACTTCATCACGTCAAACCTCACGCCTGGGCTCAAAGCGGTCGAGAACCTGGGCATCAATGCGTTGGTCTTCCAACGGGCTGACGGCGGCTTGATGTGGGGCGGCGCCGTCGATCTTGAAACTCAAGAACCGATCGAAGGCCTCGTTGAGGAAATCACTCAGTTTGTGCACAACAACCGCGTCATTGATCGTCTATCGAACGTCACGCATCGTGGCATGATACGCACGTCCAAGGGGTTGATGCTCCTTGCGATTACGCCGGTTCTAAAGTCCGATCGTACAGGCGAGCCTGCTGGCAAAGTCATGGCCGCCAAGCTCTTTGACCCGGATACGATCAAGTCGGTGACCGGCGTCGACTTCAAGGTCGAAGAACTCCCGCCAGATATCGTCGACGCAAAGGCCCCCAGCGTTGTCGAATTGACGGTATTTAGCGATCACATCAGCACCGTGTCAGTCGCCAACAGCGTCATCGGCGAGCCCTTGGTTTACTTCAAAGTCAGCTCAAGCCGCGAGGTCACCCGCACAGGCTCCAACGCCATCCGTTCGGCAACGATCATGATGGTCATAGCTGCACTCGCAGCTATGGGTGTCTTGTGGGCGTTCCTGCGTCTCGCGGTTGTGGCCCGAGTCTCAGCCCTTAAAACGCATTTCGCAACAGCTGGCAGCAGCGGACGCATTCAACAGACCGATGCCGGCATGGGCGACGATGAAATCAGCGATCTCGCCCGCTCGTTCAACATGATGGCAGACCAAGTCAACCACCTGCGCGATGCTCTAGCCGACAGTGCCTATATGTCGGGGTTATCGGAATGGGCCGCTGGCACGTTGCATAATGTGCGCAACGGACTTGTCCCAGTTGCATCGACGACGTGGCAGGTTCAACAATTGTTCGAAGGGTCATGGCTCAAGAATGTTGAGGTTGCTGCCGCAGAATACGCAGACAGCGCAACCGCTCCCGAGCGCCGCGCCAAGCTCAACGCATTCCTGGTTGGCAGTGCCTCACGGCTTGCCGCGTCGGCCAATGAGACCCTCAAATTGACGGGCCAAATCAACGGGGCCAGCAGATCTGTCATTGATATGGTGTCGGAATTCGAGCGCTACGCGCATCGCAAAACCGAATTGGAAGCGTTGGATTTGCTGCCCTTAGTCCAATCTGTGGCTGGGACAACGATCGCGCCGCGCGCAAAAGATACCGAAGTCATTTTCCCTCAAGGGTCTGTCACCGTTCACGGCAACGGCATTATCCTGCGTCAAGTGCTGAGCAATATTTTGATCAACGCCCTTGAGTCGATTGAAAAACAGGACCGGCGCGGCCGCATCGAAATTTCAATTGCCGAAAGTTCAACGCGCGATGGTATTACGACGCTCTCCATCACCGATAATGGCGTTGGAGTGCCTGAACACAGTCTCAGCGCCATTTTCCACCGCGGTGTCAGCACCCGCAGCCAGCGGCCCGGCGGCCTTGGCCTCCATTGGTGTGCCAACGCGGTGAAGGTGCTTGGCGGAACCATTCGCGCCGAAAGCAAAGGCCCCGGCCTTGGCGCAACAATTCTTATCGACCTTCCGAACTATGACATGAGTAAGAAAGAGGCAGCCTAGTGTCCGATAAACTCAAACCGCGATTGCTGGTGGTCGACGATGATCTTGGTGTCATCGCCGCATACCGGCTTGTTCTCGAAAAAGTGTCGGGCGGCGCCGTGCAAAGCCTGTTTGGCCTCGATGTGCTTGAGTCCGAGCTTTTCGGCACCAAGCAACTGGACGAGCCACCGCTTGAATGGCGCGTGAAGTTTCTTGATCAGGGCATCGACGCGGTCAAGGCCGTGCAATGGGCAATCGACGACAACGATCCCTTTACGGCTATCTTCCTTGATGTCCGCATGCCGCCTGGCATCGATGGCTATGAGGCAGCCGAACAGATCCGCAAGATTGACGCCAATGTGCACATCGTCATCGTGACCGGGTATTCGGATTACACGGAAGAAGACTTCATTGAAATTGCCGGACCGCAGAGCCACCTCACCTATATGCCCAAGCCCGTTTGGCCCGATCAATTGCGCAATGTTGCCCGCATTCTGGCAAGCGAAACAAAGGAAGAGCGCTGGTCTGGCGGACTAAAATTAATTGCCGGCTAAAGACCG
>JANNXL010000496.1:0-7340 GCA_031409575.1 Hyphomicrobium sp. | reverse complement strand
GACGGCAGCCCGAAACAAACTGATAAGATGAAAGCTGGAACCAGCGGCTGCTGCTCAGATAAAAAAACGGCTGCCAAGCCTGGACAACACAAGCCTTGATTGGAACCTGACGAAGGTCCGTCGTTGCGGTCTCGCCCGTTTGCCCAGCCGGTACGCAAACGATCACGGTAACAATTCCTTTTGGAGTTAAAATCATGTTCCGCAGCCAAACCTTTGCAATCGCTTTTGCCACCGCGCTCATTCTTCCGGCGATGGCCGACGATAAGAAAATCATTGTCGATCCGCCGGGTCCCGTGCCCTCGACAATCATTGTCGAACAAACTCCAGCGATGAAGCCAGATGCCGCAGCCAAGCAGCCGGACACTAAAGTTAATCCTGGTGCTACCGCCGTTGCGCCTTCACCAGTAACCGCCGGTACTGCGCTTACCGATCAGGAGGCAAAAACCTGGATCGACAAGCCGGTCTACAGCAGCGATGGAAAGAATGTCGGAGAGGTCGTATATTTCCAGCGTGACGCCGACAAGAAGATCATCAGAATGCACGCGGATATTGGCGGCTTCTTCGGCTTTGGTCAGACCCGTGTCAGCCTCGAACCTGCACATTACACGCTGCAAAATGACCGCGTGGTGTTGGACTTGACAGCGGCGCAGGCGAAGGAACTTCCCAAGTCACAGATTTGAAACCGAATACCCTCGGCACACGCAATCGAGCGTGTGCCCAAGTCTGCCCTCAAGTGGTCTGACGTTCTCTGCGCTCATCGGGAATTGACGTGAACCGCCCGAATGATTGCAAACCTTCTGCTTGGGTTTTTGGCGGCGTAGAAGGCCCGACACGCTTTGCCAAGTGGCAGGTCTCCCAACTAGAATATGGCTTGGCCCTTAGTCTTTGCAGGAGTCGTTGACATGGCCGCACAACAAACTAGTCCGAACGCAGCTAGCTCGAATGCAGACATCAGGAATACCTTCAGCCGGCCAGTCGCGCAGGCATCAGCGGATATCCGGCTCATAAGCCACTCCAACATTTTTTACTGGTGGCCGGCCTGGGTAGCAGGATTTACGGTCGCTCTAATCAGTTATGTGCAGGGCCGCGATGTCGCCGTAGTGCCCGAGTTGATCGAGCGTGTCCATCCCAGCAACAATCCGGGCATTTTCTTTATTTCAGTCCTCGTCTTGCTCGTTGTACTCACCAACACCCAGCTTCGCGGCATTTACTCTGTCGTTACGGTTGTAACCGTTGCGTTCTTCGTCGTTTTGTTTGCCTGGTTTGGCTGGTGGGACAGCATCCTGCGGTTTGTGCCGCAACTCTCGGCGCGCGCCAACGTGGGTTTCTACCTTGTGTTTTCGGCGACGCTTCTTGCGGTTTGGCTGTTGGCTTTTTTCGTTTTTGATAGAATGACCGTATGGCGGGTCCGGCCCGGACAGATGGTCGAGGAGCGTATGATCGGCGGCCAAGCCCGCAGCTACGACACCAATGGCTTGGTCTTTGAGCGGCGCGGCCAAGGGCTTTTTCACGATATCATACTGGGTCTAGGTGCCGGTGATTTGACGCTGACAATCGGCGGTGCCAACGAACAGACGATCCAAATACCGAATGTTTTATTCGTAGATCGCAAGGTCAAGGCTATCGAGCGTTTGATCGCGGTGAAGCCGGAAGGCGTTCGCGCTACCCCAGTTTAGATCTTGCATGTGGTGGTACTCAGGGAGCGCACTAAGCATTTGGCCGGGCGTGATCGTGATCAGCAAGCCGCTGAGTAGTTTCCGAGTCTTCCCAAGCCGCCGCCGGGTTGGGTATGGTGGCGTCGGTCACGCCGTTCCCGGCGTGGCCGGGTAAAAAACTTTTTAACATTGACGGCAGTGTTATGCTGAAACGATGTGAGGAGATCCGCTATGCAACCCGAACCCCTGTTGATTTTGTTACTCATCGGCGCCGCCGCTGGATTCTTGGCTGGCATCATCGTCAAGGGGTACGGATTTGGAGTTGTTGGCAATATTGTTGTCGGCGTTGTCGGTGCATTTTTTGGTGGCTGGCTGTTGCCGCGACTTGGACTATTTCCTGGCGGCGATATTGCCGGGCAGATTATTTCCGCGACCGCTGGTGCCGTCATTCTACTTTTCCTCCTCAGGTTCGTAAGGACGGTTGCGTAATTGGAATTGTCTCACAGAGCTGAGCACACTTGCAGAGGACGTTGAGCTACTATGGCGGATGCAATCCACCGCAATGCACTGATTGTCGTCGCTGACGGCACGGGTGCGCGATTCTTCCGCAACAAAGGGCAAGACTTCAAAGTTACTTTGGCTGCGGACGGTGGCTTCTATCCTGGCAATCTCAATGATGATGGACCGTCCGGCCATCGTCCGCCCGAGTCCTCAAAGCAGGAGACGGACGAAGCCACGTTTGCAAAACAGTTGGCGCATGAGCTTTATCGCCGGGCTCATAGTGGAGACTATGCAGCTTTGGTACTCATTGCCGATCCGCAAACCTTGGGTCAAATCCGGCCCGTCTTGCACAAGGAAGTGCAGAGCCGCGTCGTGCAAGAAGTTGGCAAAACACTGACGAACTCCTCCATTGCAGATATTCAGAAGACCTTAAACTAGGCTGTGGACTCAATTGATCTTAACCAAATCCTGACCGCAGCGAGTTGGATGAAGGCGAAGAATGTTGCGCCGAGCTTGTCGTATCGGGTAGCGATGCGCCGGAACTGCTTGAGCTTATTGAAGAACCGCTCGATCAGATTACGCTCACGGTAGAGCTTTTTGCGGAACGGATACAACGTCTTTCGATTGGATTTGTTTGGGATGTTGGCTGTCGCTCCCTGCGCTTTGATCTGGGCGCGGATCCAATCGGCATCGTAACCCTTGTCGGCAAGCACAACGGTTCGGCGTTTGAGATTTTGCAGCAGATAGGCAGCTCCGGTCGCATCGTGGTCCTGGCCCGGCGTGATCAGGAGGTGGAGCGGCCTGCCCTTTTCGTCGACGAGCGCATGGATTTTCGTGGTGAGCCCGCCTCGGCTACGACCCACGCAACGATCTCCACCCCCTTTTTTGCGCCCGCAGCATGCTGGTGAATCCGAACGATCGAACTGTCGATCATCTGAAGTTTTCCATCGTGTGACTTCGTGACCGCGTCCATCAATCGATCCCAGACACCCGCTTTGCGCCATCGGTTGAAGCGATTGTAAGCCGTCGTATATGGCCCATATCTGTTGGGTAAATCGCGCCATGGAGCACCCGCGCGCAGCACCCAGAAAATGCCATTGATGACCCGGCGATCATCCTTGCGCCGAGGGCCGGGCTTGCCCTTGGGAAGTACAGGCTCGATAACGTTCCACTCGAAGTCCGTGAGATCGTAGCGCATGATTCAAACTCCGATGTTTCGAATCTTGAATCACTGTTCGCGGTTATACGCTAGGATTTATTGAGTACAGAACCTAGTCTGCGACAGGGGATGCGGCTTGAGGTGGTACGCTCTTCGAGAGCTTTCTTGGCTGGTCCCTGATACACGAGCGCTCTCATTTATGAAGTTCCCATCTCGGCGCCGAACTGAGAACAGCCGATCGCTGAAGGCCGCTCACCGCAACTTAGCGATCAGCGCGGAAGACGGCAGGCCCGGAAACTACCCAGGCCGAATCAATGACCAAAACCCGCCATGCCGGCCAGCCGCCTGCCACTCCCCATCTATATGGTCACTGACTTCACCGGTCTTCGCGACGAGAATGGCAATGCCGTTCCATATCCGAACCGCATAACAATATCGGGCCGGCGGCCAGGCATGCCGACTAGCCTCGCCAACTCTGGACGCAGGCTAGCTACTTCGACAGGTTGATTGATGAATGCGACTTTCAATCCGAGCGCAGTGGCTTGTAACGCGAAGCGCTGGCATGCGCGCCCTGCCTGACACCAATGTTCGCTGTCGTTCAAACTGGAAACGAAGACTGCAACGCCGGAGGATGAGCGAAGTTGGCGCACGTATTTTTCATTCTCCACGCCAGCGCGGAATGACCAATCGAACACGTGTGGACCGAGCCATGCTGGCAGGATTGGATTAACACTCGCGGCGGTGAACAAACCGTCACCGGACCGCATGGCTTCTTGAGGACTAAAGCGGAGCCACGACTTGAGTTCCTCAACGAATTTCGCGTTAGCTAGTTGTGCGCTGTTGCCGGCGATAACAAGCTCGCACACCCACTCAATCTCAGCCCGGCCGGTCAATAAGATCAAATCGACACCTGGCACCGATGCAGCAGAGCTTAGTAGCTTCAAGTCAGCTGTGCTCACTGGCTTGCCGTCGTACACTGAACGTGTCGATTGTCGGTGCGGGATCGCTTGGAAAAGAGCCAGGTCCGTGGCTGGCCCGGTCCCGGGTACAAAGTATACGGAACCACCGTTGGCGGGTTCGAATGCAATTTCGCCACGCGCGCCGCACGCGCCAGCCGCCAGAGACAAGTTTTCTGCGGCGCATCCGAGGCTCACAAACAGATGGTGGTCGTCTGGGTCAACAACGGGTATGCGGCGTGCAAAATCTGGGAATATTCCGATTCGCTTATCACCAGCACGGAACTGCCATGGTTGCGTATTGTGACTGTTGGCAGCGAGAGTTGCGAAACGTATGAACTCATTAGTCTCTGGGTGTTGCGAGAGCGCGTCGCGCGCTGCAGAGGCAGACGCATTGTAATCCTCCATAGACCACATCGGCAAACATCCAAGTGCCGCCGCACCTGCTCCAACGAGTGTCATGCTGCCCGCCCCAGTCAAGATTTGCCGCCTGTTCAACTGAGCGCCTTCTGCAATTGTTTTGAGGCTTCCTGCATCTATAGCCAATTGAGGTTACGCTTGCAGGCTCGGAAAGTACTCACTCCGGCTGCTCAACGATCAGGTTACCAGCGCGCTGGCTCTTGATGAGCGCTGCGACGCTCGCTTGAATCTCAGCAGGCTGGGCATCGACTGCAACTAAGACTTCGCTCAATGAGCGCCGCACGGCGTAAAGCTGATCCATGAGCGACAATACCACCGACAGGCTGTCTTCTTCGATATGCAGTTCGTAGTGAAGCTCACAGATGAGGCGGACGCGCACGACATCAGAGGCATCGAAATAAAAGTCATCATTTTCCTGTTGTGGCAGGACCCAGCCGAGATCGATCCAGCGTCGAAGCGCCTCCGCCTTCAGGAGCGCAATCGTTGCCATAAGTTCTTTTTCACCGATCATGATTGGCCACCCTGCGCCGTGCGGGGATTATAAGGATGCTTGGCTTCCCACTCTGTGATTGACTGAACAAACTCATCATCGGGATGGCCTGGGAGCACGACCCGCAGTTCGACCAGATGATCGCCAGGACCCGCCTTTGACGGCACGCCCTTACCGCGCAACCGCAGCACTGTGCCGCTGTTCGATCCTTTAGGCACTGTGAGCTGCACGTCGCCTGTCACGGTGGCGGCCGGCACCTTTGCGCCTGCCATTGCTTCGCCCGCGGTCACGGGCATAACCGATCGGATGGTACTGCCATCGCGTCTAAAAAGCGGATGAGGAAGGATGCTAATTTCAACAAGCACATCACCGGGTTCACCTCCGCCAAAGCCCGGCTCACCCTGTCCCCGAAGCCGCAGTGTTTGCCCGTCTTTCAACCCCGCTGGGATCGTAATATCGAGCGCCTTGCCGTCGGGCATCACGACACGCCGTTTGCCGCCAACAATGGCCTCAACAAAATCAACAGAGAACGCATATCTGAGATCTGATCCGCGCGCTTTATCCCGTTTGCGCACGCCAAATAGTTCGGCAAACAAATCGCCGTCATCTTGACCGCTGCCATTCCACTGCCGGGCATACTTAAATCCCGGATGGGCTTCGGCGTGCTCGCGGTATGTTTCGCGGTCGGGCTGTTGCGGGCGCTCTGAGCCGCTGGCATCTATTTCGCCACTGTCAAAGCGGGCGCGCTTCTTATCGTCGCCGACAATGTCATAGGCTGATGCAATTTCCTTGAACCGGGATTCAGCTGCCTTATCGCCCGGATGCAAGTCCGGATGACTCTTCTTCGCTAACAGCCGGTAGGCTTTTTTTATATCGTCTTGCGTCGCCTTGCTGCTGACACCCAAGATCAAATAAGGATCCGCCATCGAATAGATTCCAAATCAGCTGACCCGCCTCTACACGCGGAATACTCAAGATATCCCTTTGAGCCGGAAATGATTGGCTCTTTCAACAAGATCAATCATCTGCCCCGCCGCATGAATCGTCAGCGGATGTTGGGCAAACCCAGGTCTGGGCATTATGAATTCTGCCATTTCACGTGCCAGAGTCAGTTGCCGGTCTGACGCCTCAGCTAGCAGCGTTATGACCAAGTTCTCAAGCGCGATCACGCGGATGCGAAGCTGCACGAGTTCGATATTTGTCGGCGGCGCACCGTCGGCTAGCGGCTGACCAGACGTTGAGGTCTCTTGCGGGCCATCTGGACCTGCTCCGCCCTCACCATCCCACCTTGACAGCTCCCTTTGACGTTCCGTTGGGTTGCCAATATTGTTCGGCTTGCCGTCAGCCATCAGGACGTCTCCTTTACGAGGCCCGCATTATATTCGGCGTTGCTGCTGGCTGCACTTGGTCTGCCTGCGGGAAATCAGCACCGCGGGAAACTGTTTCCCAGGCAACGAAATCCTTGTGCTTTTCTTCCAGCATAGCGGTTGCACCGTCATAGGCCGCGTTGCCAAGCAACAATCGATGCGGCGGGTTGGGCGACTCCACAGCTTGCACAATCGCGATTGCCGCACGAACCGGATTGCCTTCCTGATGGCCGTTCATGGCGGCCAAGCTCGAGCGCAACTTTCCCGCGGTTGCGGCGTAATCGGGAATTTGCAGCTTACTTTCGGTTCCCGAGCGGCCGGCGAAATCGGTGCGAAATCCGCTAGGTTCGACGAGCATGACCTTGATCCCAAGCGGGTCGACTTCCTGCCGTAACGTGTCGGACAAGCCCTCAACAGCAAATTTGGTCGCACAATAGTAGCCGATACCTGGAATCCCGCGCAGGCCAGCGATAGAAGAGATATTTACGATGGTGCTGTTGTGGTGCCTGCGCATGCCGGGCAGCGCCGCTTGGATCATCCGGCCAAGCCCAGAAACGTTGATTTCAAACATGCGGCGGACTTGGCTTTCTTCGCTTTCCTCGACTGCCGCGAAATAGCCGACACCAGCGTTGTTCACCAGCACATCGAGGTGACCGAATTTCTCTTCGGCTGCTTTGACGGCCGCCTCAACTTCGCTTTGATCTGTGACATCAAGCTTGAGGATTAACGCATCGCCTAAGTTGATCAAATCGCGCACATCGTCAGGATTTCGTGCCGTCACGACGGCACGGT
>JANNXL010000495.1:0-2415 GCA_031409575.1 Hyphomicrobium sp. | reverse complement strand
CGCGCCGAGGCACAGGACGCCAGCAAGGTCCTGAAGGCGATGTCCGACTATGTGACGGGTCAGAAAAACATCTCGCTGACCTTCGATGCCGATATCGAAGTGATCACGCCGGACATTCAAAAAATCCAATTCGCGAGTTCTGGGCAGTTACTGTTGAGCCGTCCGGACAAGCTCCGTGCTAGCAGGACGGGCGGTTATTCAGATGTCGAACTCGTCTTCGATGGCAAGACAGCCACGATACATGGCCGGAACCTCAATGCCTTTGCCCAAGTGGAGGCCGCCGGTACCGTCGATCAGTTGATCGGCCGGCTTCGAGGTGAACTTAATCTCGCCATTCCGGGAGCCGACCTGCTTTTGGCGGGGATGTATGATGAACTCATGGCTGGCGTTATCGATGCCAAGCACATAGGCCGTGGCGTGGTTGATGGCATCGAATGCGATCACCTTGCTTTCCGCAATGCCGACTCCGACTGGCAGCTCTGGATTGAGATCGGGGCTAACCCGATCCCGCGCAAGTACGTTATTACCAGCAAGGCTGTGGCCAGCGGGCCGCAATACACGCTTCGAATCAAGGATTGGAAAACAGACGGGCAGGCCGGTGCGCAAGCATTCACGTTCACACCGCCGGCGGACGCAAAGAAAGTTGATTTTGGAGCGCTGACGGACATCGACGAAGTTCCAGCTGGTGTCGTTGTGGGAGGAAAGAAATGAACCGTGCGGCAAGAAAAGTTTTTCGTGTGACGCTGGCGGTCACCGCCGGAATTGGCTGCCTTTTGGCTGATGGAGACGTTTGGCTTTCTAAATCTGGATCCCTGGTTACAAAGGCTTATGCCGTCGTCGGGCGCCCACTCACGCCCGTGAGCTATGCCGGTGTGGCGCGGCGGACGACGCTCGCACCCGTGGTCGTCGCACCCGCTGCAGTTGGGGTGGTCGTGGTTAGACCGGCGTGTGTGCAGGCAGTAGATCCCTACGGGCGGGTATATACGCGCTGCTACTGATGGGGTTCAAACTTCGTTGGCTGCTACGACGTGCTGGCGATGTTCGCTATCTGGTGCGGCATAGCGGCCTGTCTAGGCACCGCGCCCAATCGGATACGAACGGCCGGATTCGGTTCGACTCAGCCCAAGGGCGATAACGCAACGCTCCAAGGCCGGGCGCTCAACCGGCGCGTGGAAATGTTGCGGACCGGCAAGTAATAATTAGGCTAAATAAGTCTCAGCCTTTAATGTGGAGCATCACGGGCGAACCACGTCACAATGTTTGAAAGAATAGGCCCGGCGATCGATTTAAAAAGTGGGGACATCAAATGAACAGCAATCGCGTTCGGGCACTGGCATGCCGAGTTATCATCATTGGCCTAAGTTTTTCGCACGTGGTGATTGCACCTGCTCTGGCGGAGACTGCGAAGGTCGTCGCGGGAACACTAACGTGCAAAGGAAAAGGCTCTGTTGGGCTCATCATCGGCTCGAAAGAGACTTTGACTTGTTCCTACGCGCCGGCGGGGAAGTCGCCACCTCAGTCTTACACAGCAACCATTACCAAGATCGGTCTCGACGTCGGCATCAAAGGTGCTAGCACCATGGTGTGGACGGTTGTGTCCTCCACCACAGACCTACCGGCTGAGGCCCTAGCCGGAAAATATGCTGGCGTCTCTGCCGACGCATCGATCGGAGTGGGGGGCGGTGCCAACGTGCTTGTCGGCGGTTCCAAAGATTCCGTTTCGCTCCAACCCCTGAGTGTCCAGGGACAGGCGGGTCTCAACCTTGCTGTCGGGATTTCCGGTCTGTCGCTACAGTACAACAAGTGAAGGCGTAGGTATGTGACTCGATCACTTCTTGTTGCGGTATGCCTCGCCGTTTTTGCTCTGTGCGGCTGCGCGAGCACAGAACGCCTCACCGCCGTACCGCTGTCGCTCGCTTCTCAGATCAACCCACTCGACATCCCCGATGCCCGGTTCTACCCGGACACAGATGTGGAACGGCTGACGGCCCTTGCCATACAATCTCGCAAGCGATTAGAGGCCGCCGGGCTGATTCAAAAGAAGAATGGCAAGGTGCCGCCGAACTACTTCCTTGCGATTTCGGGCGGCGGCGACGATGGAGCCTTCGGCGCCGGCCTCCTGTCTGGCTGGAGCGAGCGCGGGGATCGTCCCCAATTTGGCCTTGTCACCGGCGTCAGCACTGGTGCGCTTTCTGCACCATTTGCCTTCCTTGGAAGCGATTACGATTCCGGACTTAAGAAAGTCTACACCGAGACAAGTGCTGACGACATTTTCCAGAAGCGCGATCTCCTTGCCGCCGTAGCAGACGACGCCATGACCGATACGACTCCGTTGAGAGACATGATCGCCCGCTTTCTGGATAAGGGCATGATTCAGAAAATCGCTGAGGAGTACGGAAAGGGGCGTCTCCTGCT
>JANNXL010000494.1:0-16523 GCA_031409575.1 Hyphomicrobium sp. | reverse complement strand
CGCCTTTGCAGCCGACTTCGCAGCCGAGATGGCGACCGCTCCAGTGGCCATAACGATAAGCGCGCCAGATGGGCTCGCGAACGCCGCTTAGATCGGGCACCGGATCGTAGCCGCGCGTGCCCCAAGGATGGCAGCGCGACAGGCGTGAGAGCGTTAGCCACCAGCCCTTCCACGCGCCGTTCTTTTCAATCGCTTCGAGCGCGTACTCCGAGCAAGTCGGCAGATGGCGGCACTCCATGCCGATCAGCGGCTTCAGCGTCCAGCGATACACGCGGATTGGGGCTTTCAGGACTGTCTGTGCCCAACCCATCAGTACGGGTCACCGTTTTTGTGCAGGAAACGGTATTTTCCCTCACGCTTCTCCGCCTTCATATCTATGTCGGGATAGTCAATATCGTCCGTCGTAGAGCGGGTTCCGATTTCGAGATATGTGGCCGGTTGTGAACTTGTGTTGATCAAACAGTGACCGTTCTTATCGCCGGCCGGGAATCCAACAGCCATGGACGTGCGCACAATTTGCTCGCCCTCCATGGTGACAAGAGTCAGTTCACCCGACAAAATATAGATGAACTCATCTTCCACGGCGTGCCAATGGCGATGTGACGAGCGTGCGCCGGGATTGAGTGTGGTCAGGTTGACCCCGAATTGCTGTAACCCTAGACGCTCAGTAAGTGCACGCTTGAGCCGGCCTTCCAGACCCGCCTTGAACGGCTCCGGGTAAACCGTTGTGGTTCGCGCGGGCACGCGCATGGGATCATGAATGACTGGCACGTCAGGCTCCTTTGGGCATAACAAACGGCGTCACGGTGCCGTGCTTTTGACAGTCCCGGTATCTGCCAGAGCCCGCTCCACGGCATCAAACACCAAAAGCGTGGATGCATGGCGCGAGCGATAATCGCGGACCGGAGCCAGCACGGCCAAATCCTTCCACTTACCGTTGGGTGGTGCGCCGCTGTCTTTGAGCATATGGCGCATGGCCGTCGCCACAGCGTGAAACTCCGCTGGTGTCGTGCCAACAATCTCACGGCCCACAACTGACGCAGCCGCCTGCCCGAGCAGACACGCCTTTACGGTTTGCCCGTAGTCTGAAATTTTGCCGTCTTCAACTGTAACATCGACAGAAATCGTCGAGCCGCATAGCTTCGACTGCGCACTTGCCGTGGCACTGGGCGAGGCCAACCGCGCCGAACGCGGAATGTTTCCGGCCAGTTCAAGAATCTTCGTGTTGTACACATCGTCCAGCTCGGCCATTTTTGCTCCTGCACTGCACCGCATCCGCCTTATCCTAAAGGCAAACAACGCCGGCCAGGCTACTGCCTGCGCGGGTGAGGCTACCCGCCACAATCAATCAGCCCTATATATAGGCTTTGCAGACTTCTATGCGAGCCCGCATCGAACGCATACCAGCTGAGCACAAGGCCCAGAGATGACCCAAACTGCTGATTTGCCATTCCCCGTCCGTGGCAGCGATCTCGACCTTGAGCACGGCATGGTGTTCACGCCAAAGTTTGACGAGAAGGGCCTGATCCCCGCCATCGTAACAGACGCTAAAACCGGGGAAGTCTTGATGTTTGCCTGGATGAATGCGGCCGCTCTGTCGCTCAGTCTTACCAGTCAGCAGGCGCATTTCTGGAGCCGGTCGCGGGCGCAGTTGTGGAAGAAGGGAGAACAGAGCGGCAATATCTTGATTATTGAAGAGATACGGACCGATTGTGATCAGGATGCGCTGCACGTGCGCGTGCACGTCGAAGGTAACGGCGTGGCGTGCCACACGGGTGCGCGTTCCTGCTTTTATCGCAGCCTCACACTGGGTGAGGCCCGTCTGCCCGGGTCGCCGCTTGTGACCTCCTAACTTATGCTGCGCTGCGCAACACGAAAACGTGTGAGATCGATCGCACGTAAACCATCAGTAGCAGGCTTTTAATGCGTTCTTGCTAGTCTCAGTTAAGACGAAGAGGCCGGGCTTTTCCAATCGTTGCGCGCCGTCACAAAACGGCACGCCGCATGTGGGAAAACTCCCCAGCCGATGCCTTGCCCCCGCAGGGCTGACACGAGAGGTTTCGCCATGGGCACCGCTAAGATGGGCACCGGTAAAATCGGTCTGGCATTGGGCGGCGGCGTAGCACGCGGCTGGGCACACATCGGGGTGCTGCGCGCACTGCTCAAAGCCGGCATTCAACCTGACATCATCGCTGGCACGTCGATTGGTGCCGTTGTCGGCGGCTGCTATGCGGCCGGCCATCTCGACCAGATCGAAGACTTCGCGCGCAGCCTTACCCGCCGCCGCGTCTTTGGCTTTCTCGATTTCAATTTGTCGGGCACCGGCCTGATCAACGGCCAGCGTCTCTGCGACCGGCTCGATCAGCATATGGGCCATCGCAACATCGAAGATCTCGATCGCCGGTTCACGGCTGTCGCAACGGAAATCGGTACTGGCCATGAAGTCTGGCTGTCGCGCGGCCGCATCGTCGATGCCGTGCGCGCATCCTATGCGCTCCCCGGCATTTTCAAGCCCGTGAAGATTGATGGCCGCTGGCTGTTCGATGGCGCCTTGACCAACCCTATTCCGGTTTCAGTGTGCCGTGCGCTGGGTGCGCGCTATGTGATCGCTGTCAACCTCAACGTGGATTTTTCAAGCCGTGGCACGGCAGGCGCTGGCATTGGTCTCGATGCGGCTTTCGCAGAGCCCGAACCCGAGCCAAAACCCGTGACCGGCAAGAATGGTGTCGCCATGCGCCGCCTGTTGCAGCGGCAGATCTTTGGCAAGGGCGATGATGCGCCTGGCATTTCCACAACCGTGGTCGATGCTTTCAATATCGTACAGGATCGCATCGCGCGCTCACGTCTCGCCGGCGATCCGCCGGACGCCATGATCACCCCGAAACTGCATGGCGTTGGCTTGTTTGATTTCCACCGCGCCGACGAGGTGATCCACCGAGGTGAGGTGGCAGCTCAGCGCGAGATCGAAGACCTGGGCCGCGAAATCGAAGCGCGCCGCAGCGGCCGCCCGCAGCAGGCGTTGCTGGCCTGATTTTGTGACCAGTATGTGGATGCCAAGCGCCGGCGCGTCAGCCGGTTGCGAGATAGCTGCGCATGGACGAAGCTTCCATTTCGACTTCTGCCACGTGATTTTTAACGACATCGCCGATCGAGATAATGCCGACGAGCGTACCGTCTTCCATGACCGGCAAATGCCGGAAGCGGCCCGTGGTCATCAATTCCATGAGTTCGTCGAGTACGCTGCTCTCACTGCACGAGACGACATTAGCAGTCATCACTTCGCGCACCTGCTTTTGCAGCGCAGCCGCACCACCATCTGCGATGGCTCTGATGACATCGCGCTCTGAAACGATACCGTCAACGTGACCGTTGTCGCCGACAACGACAATCGCGCCGATGCGCTTTGCACTCAATTTGGTGGCGATCTCAAGAAGCGTGTCGCTGGGCCGCGAGGTCGCGACCGACCTGCCCTTCAATTTAAGAATAGTCGCAACATTCATCGCGTGTCTCCTTACCGCCAACGGGCACTAGATCACGCCCAGAAAGGTCTGGGCTGGCGCTCATGACGAGCGGCGTGCCCAACACTGCCTTGCGTGCCCATCAGCCATCTGGCTTTGCGCCTGCCTCTGTCTTCCCCTGGCAACCGGCATCCACCAACTTTTAGCGGACATTGGGCTGTCACAATCGAAAGTGCGCGCAGTCGGCGCGTGAAGCAAGTCCCTAATGAAAAGTTGGTTGTGTTTCGTTTTCTTTCGCATTTGCGAGATCAAACCAGCCAAATCCCAATATACCGGCCAGAAAGCCGCCGATATGTGCTTCCCAAGCGATGGCGCCCGCTGCGCCGCCCGTGCCGACGCCGATTACGGCGAGCCCGTTCACCACAAGCCATAACGCAGTTGCGAGCTGAACGCGCCGGTCGCGCAGGGTTTCGGAAAGCGGCATGAGCCGGACGCTGCGCGGATCATCCCGTAATTGCCTCACGCCGCCATCGTCGAGTGCGGAAAATAAGAATCGCATTGTCGCTCCCATCAAGCCGGAAATTGCCCCTGACGCGCCGACGACGGGCGCGATCAATCCGAAATTGAAAATGAGAAACGCCAATGCGCCCGATATTCCTGTGAAGGCACACAGCGCGAGAAAGCGCGCGCCGCCAATGCGCTTGGTGATGGCTCCGCCAAAAGCGAGGAGCCACGCGCTATTAAGCGCCAGATGCACCGCGTCGCCGTGCACGAACATATGCGTGATGAACGAGGTGTAGGCCGCAAGCAAGCCGCCAGGCAGCTGGCTGGCGGCTCCATCGTAGCGCCCGGGAATGAACGCCATGGCCGCGACGAACCAATCGTCGGTCTCGGGGCTCATAAACTGGCGTGCGATGTGTACGCCGACTACGACTGCCAGTAGCCCCGTCACGGTTGCGGGGACATTGAAGACGGGTTCGCGTACGGCCACTGAGAACTCCTTGTTTGGACAGTGATAGCACTGTTCAAGGCGTGCTTTTGTCTACGCCAGTTGCACGAAACGGGGTTTAATGGTTCCACCTCAAGGTGCAAGGCGGCAGGGCTAAGCCGTCGCGCCTATTGGACGTTGCCGCTCTCTATGGCCGGACTGGGAGTGGGCGGGCTGAGAGTGGGCGGGCTGGCCCCGGCCAGGTTCCGCACACTGCGTCAACCGCCCAGTTGCCAGCGCCCGCCATTAAGACGGCAAGCGGTACTTTCCATTTTTTGCGTGCGCAGGCCCGTCGTCAGCATCACGATCACGTGGCGGCAGATCTGGCCCTCGTCATTCCGGAACGACGAGATGGGGCGCACCAATCCCGACAAGCGCCCGTTCGCTCGCTGCCAGACATAGGCTGAGCCATCTCCGGCACTATTCAACGCGTGTTGAACGCTCGAGAGGGCGGCCACTTCATCCGTTTCATCGAGCGGAGCGCCATTCATCGCGGCGAATTTCGGCTTGGCCGCCCGCGCCGGATCTTTCGGGCACGAACATGACGGCGCTGTCGATTGAGGACCGGGGCTCGTCGGGTCTGATGAAGGCGCATCCAGCGGGTCTAGCGTTGCCGCTGCACTCGAGTCAGCGGGCTCTGCCGCCTGAGCAGACCCTGGCTCCATTAGAATTGAGCCAACCAGAAAAACGGCAGCAGCAGCGGCCCGCCCCGGAACCAAGTATCGATTTGCACGCATGACTGAACACTCACCTAACGCAACGACGCTACCAACCCGGCGAACGGCGGGGTATGAATGGGCCTATGCTGACGCAAGAGGATTAAGACCTCCTAAACGCCTGTCCCATCTGTGCCAGCGCGACGCAGCTCTTCACGAAGGAGACGAGACTTGATTTCTAAGACCGCAAGTGCGGATACGAATGGCGAACCAGACTTTACGCACGCCACCGAACCGTTCGGATTGTTCGAAACCTGGTTTTCTGACGCAAGCAAAAGTGAACCGAACGATCCCAATGCGATGGCGCTCGCGACCTCCGGCGCGTCGGGCTTTCCCAACGTACGCATGGTGCTATTGAAGGGGCTCGACGAGGAGGGTGAGCCCGGCCGCGGGTTTGTGTTTTACACAAACCTCGACAGTGCCAAAGGGCAGGAACTCTCAGCCAACCCGCAGGCCGCGATCCTGTTTCATTGGAAGAGCCTGCTGCGCCAAGTGCGCGTGCGCGGCACGATTACGCCGGTCTCGACAGCCGAAGCCGACAGTTACTACGACTCACGCCCTCGCATGAGCCGCATTGGCGCCTGGGCCTCAGACCAATCCCGTACGCTCGACGCGCGCGACACGTTTGAACACGCCATTGCCACGTATTCGGAAACCTACAAAGAAGGCCCGATTCCGCGCCCACCGCACTGGTCGGGTTTTCGGCTCACGCCGCTCGAAATCGAATTCTGGCACGACCGGCCCTTCAGGCTTCATGACCGTGTGGTGTTTAGACGAGCAAGCGTAGGAGATGCATGGGAGAAAGCCCGGCTTTATCCATAGGGGGATCGGCTCACGCCGCAAACTTTTTTCGCCCCAGCTTATCCCCGCCGTTGGTCACGCCCGCATACTCTGGTCATCCCGCTCTACTGGAGCCGCCTTCCGGAGGCGTTCGAAAGGTGAGGTGCGGGAGCAGGCTTCGGAAGGAAGTGACTTGGTTCGCTGCCAGTCCTTCTGCGGAGATCTTTCTTCCAACAGTAATGTTGGCATTGGGATAGTGCCCGAAATAAAAGAGGATCTCTGGCGCCAGGGTAATAAGACCGTCCCCTGGGGTAAGGCCTGACAGGCGGGGCGCCGTGGCGCCAATGCAAACGACGACTTCGGACTACCGAGGTGCTTCCGCGCCCCGCTCTCCTTACTGGCGCAAGGCGACTGCCCTCCGGGCAGCCGGCCGCCTTGCGCGTGGGAGTTCGCTAGTCAAGCCGCCGCAAACGCGCCAACCGGCCGGCTCCGCGGAAGCGGAGTCGGTTGGCGCAAAGCAAAGAAGCGCGTGCGCAGCTAGATCCCGCTTTGCCATGCCTTGATGGCGTCGATGGGGTAGAGCAGCATGATGACGTTCAAGGTGAGGTTGTCGCGAATGACGATGCCCGTAAAGAGTTCAAAGCCCACGGCCAACGACACGATCACGGCGACGGGCAGGCGGCTGGCAAGCACGAACCCGAAAATCATCGCGATTGTATCGCACACAGAATTGAGAATTGAATCGCCAAAGTAATCGAGCGCAATTGTCGCCGTCCGGTAACGGTTGATCGTGTAATCGGTGTTTTCAAAAATCTCCCATGCACTCTCGACGCCAATCGCAATCAACAGCCGGACGGCGAGCGGTGCGCGAGGCATCAAATAATGCAAGGCTGCATAAAATAAAAATCCATGGATGATGTGCGAAGGTGTGTACCAGTCTGTGATGTGCTGAGAGTTTTCCGAGCTCACCACCACTCCGTGCCACAGCTTGACCAATCCGCATGTGCAGACCGGCGCGCGTCCCATCCAGAATAGGATCGCAGCGAGACACACAAGCATCGCCAGCACCGCCAGGACATGCGCTGCTGGATTTGGCTCACGGAGAGGGGTACTTGCGGGAGGTGTCATTCTGAAGAAAAGAGCCGTTTCAAAGTGTCCTGCCGGTACAAGGTCTCATTGACGAGACAGCTCCAGCGTGCGGATGGAGACGCAGCACCAAGTGCCGTGTCGTAGAGTTCATAGGCGTCGCACAAAGCAGCCCTTTGTCCGAGCCAATCCTTTTCACTCGCCTCAAAAAGCGCCAGCGCCTTTTTTAGGCTGTCTCCGGTCAGTGCTCCGCCACTCAACGCACTGCGGGCACTTTTTCGGGCAGCTTCCAAGCCAGCCTCGACCGTCAGCAATGCACGTTCCAGGCACGCGGCGTCCGTTCCCTTGCAAGCTGCCCCGGCTTTATCCGCCGGCGTGCGCGCACGTTCTGCTGCGGCTGCACCGGCTGCCACTGCAAGCGTCACGCTGGCTGCAAAGACTGCCGGTTTCCACAGCATGACTGTACCTCTAAAACAACTTCAATCCGGGAGGCAGCGGCAGTCCGCCGGTGACGCTCGTCATCGTCTCTTGCATGGCGGCATCAACTTTGGTTTTGGCGTCCTGACAGGCGGCCAGGATCAGGTCTTCGAGAATCTCAGTCTCGCCTGGCTGCATAAGCGTCGGGTCGATCGTCACGCGGCGCATTTCGCCACGGCCGTTGAGCAGCACTTTAACGAGCCCCGCACCGGATTTGCCTTCGACCTCAAGGGCGGCGAGTTCTTCTTGCGCGGCTTGCATGCGGGCCTGTATTTGGCCCACCTGCTTCATCATACCCATGATGTCTTTCATGCGAGACTTCGTCCTTTGTGAGCGCCAGCCAATCGAGTTTAACGGATCGGTTCACGCTGTGCGATGAAGATCCGCATGTTGGGTTAGCGCGGCTAGCGCGGACGATCAACACGTACTCGTCACAAGACTGATTGGCGCGGCTCACGGCGGCGCTTTGGGAACATGAAGGCCTCAATGATCCCGATCAAAACGTCGATAACCTGCAGCATGATTTTTCTCCTTCAACTTGGCACCTAGGAAGAGGCGCCGTTGGTGAAAAGAAGAATGCGCGCGCGGCACGGCTGGAACAAACCGCAATACTTTACATAGCATGTAACTTTTTGTTATGTGCGTCATGGCACGCAGACTTCCGTCTCTCAACGCACTTCGAGCCTTTGAAAGCGCGGCGCGGCATGTGAGTTTTACGCTTGCGGCCTGCGAGTTGAATGTTTCGCACGCCGCTATCAGCCGGCACATTCGCGAGCTGGAAGCGTGGCTCGGCAGCAAGCTTTTCCACCGCACGGGCCGCGGTGTGGAACTGACCGAAACGGGCGAGGGCTACGCGCGCGATCTCACGCCTGTGTTCGATGCACTATCTGAAGCGACCGAACGCTTCGCTGCACCGCGCAACCGCAACCAGCTCGTCATCACCTCTGAAGTGCCATTCGCAGCCTTGTGGCTGGTGCCGCGTCTGGGCCGGTTCACACTCAAGTATCCAGAGATTGACCTGGTGGTTGATCCGACGGACCGGCTGGTTGATTTCGCAAAGAACGAAGCCGACCTCGGCATCCGTTACGGCCAGGGCAATTGGAAAGGTGTCGACGCATTGAAACTGGCTGATTGCAGCTTTGCGCCCGTGTGCAGCCCTGGATTTTTGAAAGCCAACGCAATTGCCTCGCCGCGCGATCTTGGCCGTGTGACCTTGCTGCAAGAAGATACCAAGCAGCCCTGGTGCGATTGGCTTAAAGCTGCCGGAGTTGCTGATCATGTGACCGCTTCCGGCCCAACGCTCAAAGGACACTTGACGCTCGCTGCCGCCGAAGCCGGTCAGGGTTTTGCCCTGGCCGACGAGATTATGGCGGGCGATGCGCTCATCGCAAAACGGCTGGTGCGGCCCTTCAACGTCGCGGTGCGGGAATACACGTATTATCTGGTGCGCGGCATCAACGCGAAAGAGACGAAGGCGGCAAGCGCGTTTCGTGTCTGGCTCACCGCAGAACTCGCAGCTTCAGAGAAGGCGCTAAAGTCCGTTGGAGACGGGACGCGCAATTCAAAACGATAGGCTAGCCTTTACCCCGTACCCGTTTCGTCGTCGCGGGATTGATCGATGGCGCGGATGCCGGCAATTTTGGCATCGGGGAATTCGGCGAAGATCGCCGCCACGGCGGGATGCGCCTTGACCGCAGCAAGCTCGGCCGCGTCCCTTTCGCGCCGGACTTCTCCCAGCGTGGGCCCGCCGCGTTTTTTCGATAGCATCACCATCCAGCGCCGTCCGGTCCAGGCATTCAGCTTTTCGCGCAGCTCGTTGGCGAGTTCTGCTGGCGCGTTTGGCAGCAAGAACAAATCAATCGCCCCGCTCGCCGAATCGAACTTTACGAGACTGACATGATCTTCCAGATGGATTTTGAGGCGCGCATCGCGGCGTTCACCTGCCAGCGCCACCACGTCGGCAAAGGTACGGATGGGGCGCAGAACAGCAGGAGCCGTGACCGGGACCACTGCTTCATCGTCGCCCTCAAGCCCTTCGATAAACGGCTCAGCCGCGTCATCGGCGGGCGCGCCTTCGACGAGGTGCTGGAACGCTTCGTCGTCGGTAGCGTAGGCAGCAGAGGGATCGGGCGCACTTGGTGGACGTGCGGCCGCTGGTGCAGACGGTTGCGAGATGGCTTCAGACACTTCCCACGGAGGCACTGTAGTTGACTTGACCTGTAGTGCTGGGGAATGCGGCGTGCGCGCAGGTGCAACAGTCAGCTGAGGTGCGGGAGCCTCATTCTGATTGACTGACGCGCGCTTGTCGCTTGCAGCCGGCACTCCCGCGTCAGAACCCCGGCGCACAGAGACGTTGTCACCCCCCATCGCCCTGATGATCTCATCGGGCGACGGCAGATCGGCCGTGTAGGCCATACGGATTAGAACCATCTCGGCCGCGGCGACGGGATCGCCTGCCTTGCCTGTCTCTTCGAGACCCTTCAGCAGCATTTGCCAGGCACGAGCGAGCAATGGAACTGAAAGCTGTGCTGCGAGTGCGGCAGCGCGGCGCTTGTCTTCGCCGGGCAACGCCTCTCCGCCTGCTTCCGGGCCAGCGGCTTTGATACGCGTCACCAGATGTACGGCCTCAGCCAGATCGCTCAGCACCTGAACGGGATCGGCCCCATCGCGATAAAGACCCGCGAAGGCATTGAGCGTGGTCGCGGGCGTGCCGCTGAAAACCGTTTCGAGCAGATCAAAAATGCGGCTGCGATCGGCAAGCCCCAGCATGGCGCGAACTGTTGCACCCGAAATTTTGCCGGCACCCTCGCCCGTCGCGCTGGCCGATCCCATCGCGATCGCCTGATCGAGGATCGACAATCCATCGCGCACCGAGCCTTCGGCCGCGCGTGCAATCATGGCGAGTGCATCAGGATCTGCGGACGCGCCCTCGGCCGCCGTGATCTTTTCGAAATGGCGCACGAGCACGGGAACATCAACGCGCCGCAGATCGAAACGCTGACAGCGCGACAGCACTGTCACGGGCACTTTGCGGATTTCGGTGGTGGCAAAAATGAATTTGACATGTTCCGGCGGCTCTTCGAGTGTTTTCAGAAGGCCGTTGAACGCGGCCTTGGAAAGCATGTGGACTTCGTCGATGATGAAGACTTTCATGCGCGCCAGGATGGGCTTGTAGCGCGCGTTTTCGATGATCTCCCGAATGTTGTCGATCCCGGTGTTGGACGCCGCATCCATCTCAATCACGTCGGGATGGCGGCTCTCGATGATCTCGGCGCAATGCCGGCCGAACTCGGGCATGTCGATTGTGGGTTTGCCGGAATTGCTGGTCTCGTAGTTGAGCGCACGTGCCAGGATGCGCGCGGTGGTCGTCTTGCCGACTCCACGCACGCCGGTCAGCATGTAACCGTGTGCGATGCGCCCGGTCGCAAACGCATTGCGCAGGGTCTGAACCATGGCCTCTTGACCGATTAGATCATCGAATGTGGCGGGACGGTATTTGCGCGCAAGCACAACGTAGGGCTTGGCGGAACCTTTGTCAGGTGGCGCGGCGGCACCATGCGCTTCCCCGCTCGTCTCGCCTTCACTCGCCAATCTCTTTTTGGCCATCCGCCCGCAGCCTTGCTGTTAGTGACACGAGCCAAGGAGCGCAGATCAGCTCCGGGAGTCAAGTTTGCGCAGCCCACGGCAGCAGCCACATAGTGGCGCGAAAGGGGCAGCGGCCAAGGGCCACTTTTTTCTTCGCCCTAAAGAACACCATGGCGCGTGGACGAGATTAGAGAGATTGGCGAACGACCCGCACCCAAATCGTTAGGGCTGCTTCCTTCCGGACCTGACCCGGTTGGCGAGGGATGCGTCCGCCGCCAACCTCCCAGACATCTTATGGGGTATCGGGAGGTCCGGTGCAAGCCGGGCGCAGTTCTGTTTTTTCAGCGATTTCAGACCTATCCCCGCGAAAGTGCCCTCACGGGCCCTCAGACCTTGTTATGCGCGTTGCACACGGCCGCTCAGCCATGCCATGACGGCGGCGGACGATTTGACGAGGCCGGGCAGACCGGGCCGGACTTCAAGGAACAGCACGTGATCACCTGGACGCCAATCGCCTCTTTTGCCGAACCCGAATGGGACAAGCCGGGCGTCACGCCTGTCGCCGTGCTTTTCTGGCGGCCCTCGAAAAGTGCGGCCACATTCGGGTTCATTCGCGACGGCGAATTGTTCGACGCCAACTGGCTCTATGTCTGTGATTCAAACAAGGTCACGCACTTCGCGGAGATCAACGGGCCGAAGTGAGGCTCAAGGTAAGCCTATCGATAACCCGGTAACGAAGTTGCGTTACGGTTCGCGGTTGTGACAGCAGTTCCGGCCGATGGACTTTGCATAGATGATTGACGAGCGTCCCACTTTCGAGCGCCTGGCTGCGTTTGCGGCTGACATTTGCGTCATCGGAGGTGGGCCTACCGGAATTGTGACGGCACTGGAACTTAGCGAAAAAGGCTTCCGCGTTCTTCTTCTTGAAACCGGTGGCCTGCGCCCCTCGCAGGACGCTCAAGACCTGCAGCGCGCCGACAACGTGAACCCCGATCATCATCATGACCCGTGCACCACGGTGGCGCGCCGGCTTGGCGGCGCTTCGAACTTGTGGGGCGGCCGTTGTCTGCCACATGACGTCATCGACTTCCAACATCGCCCTTGGGTAGAACAAGCCGCTTGGCCAATCAACGGAGCTGATCTGTCTCCCTATCTCGCCAAGGCCAGCCAGCAGCTGGCCGTGGGTGAGGCCTTCTATCGCGCGCCACTACCCGGCGTGAAAGCCGACGCGGCATTCAGCTTTGACACCCTCGAACGCTGGAGCACCGTGCAGCGCATGCAGGTGTTTCACAAGCCCGCACTGGAGCAGACCCCGTCTCTGTACGTGGCACTTGGCACCACTGCGCTTGGTTTCGAGTACGACGAAGCTGGACGTATCACATTGGTCGACGCGCATATCGAAGGCTCCGGCAGAGGCCGCATTTCGGTGTCGCGTGTTGTGCTAGCCGCTGGCGGCAACGAAAGCACACGCCTGCTGTTGTCGGAGCAGCGCAAGCGACCCGGCCTGTTCGCCGACACGCTTGGCCGTTATTATATGGGTCACGTCAATGGCTGCCTCGCAGATATCAATTTTGACAACGGCGCGCTGCACGACGGCCTCGACTTTCACGTTGATGATCATGGTTCATATGTGCGCCGCCGCATTCAGCCGAGTGCCGGCACGCAGGAGCATCACAAACTCGCCAACATCGCGTTTTGGCCGGTGGTCCCCGAGATCGCCGATGCGTCGCATCGCTCGGGTCCGCTGTCGGCTGTGTTTCTCGGGCTATCCTTCCCGCCGCTCGGCCGCCGTCTGCTGGCCGAGCCCATACGCTTGAAGCATGCCGGTGCGCCGCCGTACCGTAGGCTCGCCCATTTCCGCAATATGTTGCGCGACCCGCTGCGCACCATCGGCTTTGCGCCGCTATTTTTGTGGAAGAACAAAATTTCAAAGCCGCGCTTGCCGGGATTGTTCTTGAAGAACCCCGCGAAGCGGTATGGCCTTGAATATCACTCCGAGCATCTGCCCTCGCCTGACAGCCGGTTGACGCTGTCAAACGAGACGGATCGCTTAGGTCTGCCGCGGCTTAAGATCGATATCCGTTTCTCAGATGCGGATGCAGCATCTGTTGTCCGGGCGCACGAAGCGATTGGTGACTGGTTGACGCGAAACAAGCTGGCACGATTGACCTATCGCGTGCCTGCGCAAGAGCGCGCGCAAGCGGTGCTTGATCAAGCCAAGCACGGAGCCCATCAGATCGGTACGATCCGGATGGCGGCTTCAAGCGACGACGGCGTGGTCGACGGCAACTGCCGCTTGTTCGGCGTGCCAAACCTGCACGTGATCTCAACCGCTGTGCTGCGCACATCCAGTCACGGCAACCCAACTTTGACGGCGGTACAGCTTGGGCTGCGTTTGGCGGATCAGCTGGCGGGGGAGTTGGGTTAGCGGCGCAAGCCGCGTAACCCAACACCTTTGAACCCGGCTTGGAGGTGTTGGGTTACGGCTTACTGGCCTAACCCAACCTACAGTTCTCCATCACGCCAGCTTGAACGGCATGTCCTTACCCGCAAAGAACGCATCGATGTTGTCGAGTGCTTCAAAGCCCATCTGGTTGCGTGCTTCGATGGCGGCGGACCCCAGATGCGGGAACAGGAAGGTGTTTGGGAGGTCGTAGTAGCCCTCGTTGATCTTGGGTTCGCCAGCAAAAACATCGAGACCCGCATAACCGAGACGGCCTGACTTCAAAGCCGCGATCATGTCTTCGTCATTCACCAGATCGCCGCGCGCCGTGTTCACGACAACGGCTCCGTGCGGCAGCTTTTCGATGGTGCTCTTGTTAAAGAAGTAGCGCGTTTCCGGCGTTGATGGCGCGTTGATCGAGAAGAACTGCGACACCTCCAAGAGACCGTCGAGACTGTCGTGATAGGTCACGCCGAGCTCCTTTTCACGCTCCACCGGCTGCCGGTAGATGTCGTAATAGTGGACATCCATATCAAAGCCACGGGCGCGCTTGGCCAGCGCCTGGCCGATTTTGCCGAAGCCGTAAATGCCGAGCACCTTATTGTCGAGGCGCTGACCAACAAGTTGTAGCGGCTGCCAGCCGGGCCATTTGCGCTGACGGATCATGGCCTCGCCTTCACCGGCGCGGCGCGCGGCACCGAGCAGAAGCAGCATAGCGATTTCAGCTGTCGCAACCGTAACGCCGTGAGGCGCGTTGCCGACCTTGATACCGCGCGCTTTGCAGGCATCGAGATCGATGTGATCAAAGCCGATCGAGAATGTCGAGATGCACTTGATGTTCTCGGGGATGCGCGCAATCACTTCGGCGCGGCACTTCTCGTTCAGCGTGAGAAGGACCGCATCAACGGACTTTGCGCTCTCAAGCATCTCGTCGATGGTGATCTGTGGATTACCGTTGTGGGCGATCACGTCGTAGGTCGCACGGGCGCGGGCCATGGCAGCTTCGGGCAGAGGCCAAGTGATGAGAATTTTCTTTTTCATGGAAATCGGGTCCTCCCCCGGACGTTAGACTTTGGTCGCAAACTCACCGCGATCCATGCCGGAAGCAAGCGCGCCTGACAAGGCTGTTTTGCAGGACCAGCGTCGAGGCGCGTTGTGTGAGCCAGCCGCCACTCGCGACGGATTGGTTTGACGGCCGGGATGCGCGATGTGTGGAGGCGCACCCCTCATTCATAAAAATTTTACCACGTTCGGCACAGTGTGCCACGGATACGCTGCGCGGGCCATAATGCCGCGGAGCGGGCAGGCGAGGCAGAAATCCTCCCGCACTGCATCATGAGGCAACCGATGCGCGCTTTGGTTTTGGCGCTCGCCGTACTGGCGGGTGTGAAAGTCTGGTACCAGAACGACGTCTTCCGGGATGCCGCCGACATGGCTGTTGCCGCCGCCTACAGCGCGCAGGCAGGGGCCGCTTGCAGGAAAGTTCACCACGCCGGTGGCGTTGACTGGTCTGCGCCTCAAAATTTGCACTTAGTTGCAGGTAACAGCGACTTGCCCGTTCAGTTCTGGCAGGTCGATCATGCGCTTTGGAAGGCGCGGTTTAAAAATCCTTACCTCATCCTCACCGCAAATGGCCCAGAGGGCCCGCTCACGTGTGCTTACGACATCACTGGGGGGCAAGCGACGATTGCGCAGCCGTGAGCCGCAGCCGCCAGCTAGATCTTGCGGGCGCAGACCTGGATCTGTGTCATGAACAGGTGATCGAAGCGGCCTTGGGTTAGGTGCGAGATCACCTCGTTGCGCTTGGAAAACGGCGTCACAGGACCGAGGCTTTCGATGCGAAGGCCGGCGTCTTCAAACATGGCGGCGAAAGTCGATGGCGTGAACCAGCGCATATGCGTGCGGTCAAATACACCCTGGTCGGCCAGGTTGAACCGGCCCCCGATCAACTCGCGGATGACGCGCCAGTGCGAAATATTGGGCGATGAGGCGAGAACCAGTCCGCCGGGACGCAATGAGCGCACCAGCTTTTTCAGCGTACGTTGGGGTTCAATCAGGTGTTCCAAGACTTCAGAAAGAATGAGTGCGTCGAAAGCCGCCGGGCCGAAATTGAGTTCAAGGTGCTCGACATCGCCAGTGATGCAATCGGTCAGCACTTTGCGGGCTTCCGCCGCCGCTGTCTCAAATAGCTCAATGCCGGTATAGCGCTCGGCGCGGCCGCTTGCCAACGCCAGCGCTCCAGTTGCACCCGTACCGCAGCCCACTTCGAGAATAGAGGCTGATGCGTCCCTTGGCAGGCGGCGCACAAAATCAACGCGGGCACCCGAGAAGTAAGCGGGGGCCTTGTTTCTGTACGCTGCACTCGGACTCGAACTGAAAGATAAAACGTCAGCTGACACGGGGCGCGTACTCACAGAACAAAGGGCCACAGCTAGATCACATTAGCACTGCCGCCTAAACAGCCCGCTAACGATCCTAAGCAATGACTTCGCAAGGCATAACGTACGCGGCCGGTCTTAGCCCTCACCCACACCGTGTCTCACATTGAAACACTCAAGTTCCCAATCTATTGGACAATCAAAAAGTTGATCGGTGTTTGACGAAATCTTTTAGCGCCAAATTAACTGTCGAAGGCGCTTTGTGATTTCGGGACCGGGCGTACTCCGGCTCCAAAGCAGTGCCCGCGTAACCAGTTCACTTGCGTCAGATCGAGCCCATGTACTTGCGTAGTCTGCTCGACACAACCGTACGGAAAAGCGCCGTGGCCCTTCTGGCCGCGCTGACGCTTGCAGCGTGCGGTGACCCATCTACACCACCCTCTCCAAGCTTTGCCAAAGGCCCCGATGCGCTTGAGCGCACGTACCGTCTTGGCATTGGCGACAAACTGAAAATCACCGTTTTCGGCGAAGAAAATCTTTCAGGACCAACTGAAGTCAACGCGATGGGACAAGTGGCCCTGCCGCTTGCCGGTGAAGTTCCTGCCAAGGGGC
>JANNXL010000493.1:0-3551 GCA_031409575.1 Hyphomicrobium sp. | reverse complement strand
GCGCTTGAAGTATTTCACTCGACCGGAAAGTCTTTGGCAGAGTGGCAGCAGGTGCCGGGCGTGCCGGTTTTGGTGGAGGAAGGCACGCTCCGTCTTTTGGTGCTACCCGAGCGAGACGAATTACGCGCGCGCTGTGATGTCCGGTTCGACGCTATGATGGAGTCCGGCGCCCTTGATGAGGTGCGCCACCTGGCCGCCCTTGAACTCTCACCCGAGCTGCCCGTCATGCGCGCGCTGGGCGTTGCGCCGCTGATGCAACTTAGTGCAGGCAAGATGCAGAGAGACGAGGCGATGGCGCAGGCTAAAGCTGAGACCCGTCAGTACGTCAAGCGGCAGACAACTTGGCTCAAACGTAATATGAAGTCGTGGAACAATATCCAAACGCAACAAATACAAAGTTTAGATAGACTAATTGTCTCATTTATTGATTGTTAGGCTTGACCCGGCAATCTTCCAAGTCCTACACGGCCTCAGCGGCGTACGGGTACTCAAGCGAGCCACTCAGCGCGGGGTAACTTCGACTTTGGAGACACGGCCATGGCACGCACGATGACGGGCGCGGAGATCGTTTTGACGGCTCTGGCTGAACAGGGCGTCGAGCATATCTTTGGTTATCCGGGCGGGGCTGTGCTGCCGATCTACGACGAACTGTTCCAGCAGGAAAAAATCAAACACATCCTGGTCCGGCAAGAAGGCGGCGCGTTGCATGCAGCGGAAGGCTATGCGCGTTCGAGCGGCAAGGTGGGCGTTGCGCTCGTGACATCAGGGCCGGGCGCGACAAATGCTGTAACCGGTCTCACCGATGCACTGATGGATTCCATTCCGCTGGTCTGCATTACCGGACAGGTGCCGACACATCTTATCGGTAACGACGCCTTCCAAGAGTGCGATACGGTTGGCATCACGCGGCCCTGCACCAAGCACAACTGGCTGGTGAAAGACGTGAACGATCTCGCACGCATCATGCACGAGGCGTTTCACATCGCCCGCACAGGGCGGCCCGGTCCGGTCGTCGTTGACATCCCCAAGGACGTTCAGTTCGCGACTGGCAACTATGTCGGCCCGACGAACATGGAACACAAAACCTACCGCCCGCGCGTCAAACCCGAGATGGACGGCGTCAAAGCTGCCATCGATCTGATCGCAAGTGCCAAGAAACCAGTGTTTTATACCGGCGGCGGCGTCATCAACGCCGGCCCGAAGGCGAGCCAGCTGCTGCGCGAGTTCGTGCGGCTGACGGGGTTCCCTATCACGTCGACGCTCATGGGTCTCGGCGCGTATCCGGCGTCCGACAAGCAGTGGCTCGGCATGCTGGGCATGCACGGCACTTACGAAGCCAATCTCGCGATGCACGATTGCGACGTGATGATCAACATCGGCGCACGCTTTGACGACCGCATCACGGGGCGCATCAATGCGTTCTCTCCAGGCTCCAAGAAGATCCACGTCGACATCGATCCCTCGTCGATCAACAAGAACGTGCGCGTCGATATCCCTATCGTCGGCGATTGCGCCTACGTGCTCGAAGATATGTTGAAAGTGTGGAAGGCGAAGTCGCCGACGCTCGACAAGGCCGCGCACAAACTGTGGTGGAAGGACATCGAGACATGGCGCGCGAAGAAGTCTCTGTCGTTCAAAAATTCCAAAGATGTGATCATGCCCCAGCATGCCTGCCAGCGCTTGCAGGCTCTGACCAAGGATCGCGACACCTACATCACCACCGAAGTCGGCCAGCATCAGATGTGGGCCGCGCAGTATTTGCACTTCGAAGATCCCAACCGCTGGATGACATCCGGCGGGCTTGGCACCATGGGCTACGGCCTGCCAGCGGCCATCGGCGTGCAGATGGCGCATCCGAAATCGCTCGTTATCGATGTGGCGGGCGATGCCTCGATCCTCATGAACATTCAAGAATGTTCGACGGCGGTGCAGTACCGTCTGCCGGTCAAGGTGTTCATCTTGAATAACGAGTACATGGGTATGGTGCGCCAGTGGCAGCAATTGCTGCACGGTAACCGCTTGTCGGAAAGCTACACGGAAGCCCTGCCGGATTTCGTCAAGCTGGCAGAGGCCTATGGCTGGAAGGGCATGCGCTGCGATCACCCCGCCGATCTTGATGATGCCATACTCGAAATGATCAATACCAAGGTGCCGGTGATGTTTGATTGCCGGGTCGCCAAACTCGCCAACTGCTTCCCGATGATTCCGTCTGGCAAGGCACACAACGAAATGCTGCTCGGCGAAGACATCACAGATGAAGAAGTCGGCAGGGCGATCAGCAAAGAAGGCAAGGTGCTGGTGTGAATGCAATCAAGGCCGCAGTTTTGGCGTTGTGTGCCGCGACAGCTTTATCGCTGAACGCGCGCGCAGAAACGGATACTGCGCAAACGCCCGCGCCACCAGAGGCCGCGGCGCCCGCAACGGGTGAAAACCCCAAACCGACCTGGGATCAAGCCGAGAACATTCGCGCTGCAGCCGAACATCTGGGCAAACTGCAACGCCAGCGCGGTGCCAAAGGAGCATTCGAGTTTATTGGCGCCTGCTACAAAACGCACGGGCTGGCTGAAACCTATGCCGCGCCCTTCGAAGCCTGCATCGCACAAGATTATATGCAGTCAAAAATTCTGGCGATGATCTATTCGCGTCTGTCGCCAGAGCAGCTCAAATCGATGGGTTCGCCATCTCCAGCGGACTTGAAAATGTCACTCAGCCGCCGCGTCGCGGCTGCCTACTTGCAATACAAAATTCCGGTCTCGTACGCTGGAGATTTCGAAAAACTCGTGGAGCGGCATGGCTTTCCGGTGTTCCTGAGTATGGTGTTTCCGAATTCCAAGGTGCCTGTAAGCCCTGTACCAGGCGGTGCAGCCGGCGCGCCCGAACAAGACAGCAAACCCAAAGACAAGCCATAGACTCCCGCCCCCATTTTCCGCCTTCAGGATACGCCATGCCCAACGCAAATCCCCAGTCGCATTACTCCGCTCCGGCATTCAGCCAGGAGATTGTCAGCCGGACGCTTTCGGTGCTGGTCGATAACGAGCCCGGTGTGCTAGCGCGCGTCATTGGGCTGTTCGCCGGTCGCGGCTACAACATCGACTCCCTGACTGTTACTGAGACCGAGCACGAAAAGCACGTCTCGCGCATTACGATCATCACCAGCGGCACGCCCGCGGTGATTGAGCAGATCAAGCATCAGCTGGAGCGGCTGGTGCCCGTGCATCGCGTACGCGATTTAACCGCCGAGGGTAAATCCCTTGAACGCGAATTGGCGCTCGTCAAGGTAGCTGGCAAGGGTGACAAGCGCATTGAAGCGCTGCGGCTTGCTGAAATTTTCCGGGCGCAGGTCGTCGATACGTCGACGGAACATTTTGTATTTGAGATCACCGGCAAGCCATCAAAGATCGAAACCTTTATCGGCATCATGCGTGAGTTGGGCCTCGTTGACGTCTCACGCACCGGTATCGCCGCCATCGGGCGCGGCGCGGCAGCGATGTAGGCAGGGTGCAAAAGGAAACGGCCGCACTGGGCAATGTGCGGCCGCTTCCTTCAGAGGG
>JANNXL010000492.1:0-1691 GCA_031409575.1 Hyphomicrobium sp. | reverse complement strand
GCAGTGCGGCGGCAGGCATGACTCGACAAGCAAAAAAGTTGCGCATTTTACAAGGAACTGATTCATGCACCATGTTCAATTTCAGATGAGCGACCAACACTACCTCTCTGCTCAACAACAAGCCGAAGAAGGCGGGTTTGCCAGCGTCGATGAGTACGTCGCCAGTATGGTCCAGAGTTACCTGGATACCCCTGACTTGGAGCATCTATTCACGCCAGAACGGATGGCTATTATTAACCGCGCTGCTGCGGAGTACGAGGCGGGACTCGGGATGACCCGTGAGGAAGCTGATGCAAAATTCTCAGAGATGCGTCGCGCATGGGACAATCGATGAAAATCATCATTACCCCTACCGCTTACCAAGATTTGGAAGAAATCTGGCGTTGGAACGCCAAGCATTATGACGAGTTACATGCTGACAATTACTTGGCGTTTCTTAACCGGGAAATCGACGGACTCGTATCGCTTTACAAGCGAGGAATTCATCTGCGGAAACAATTTGACTTGCAGTATAGTCTCTTGCGTCGCAGATCTTCTGGTCATGGCCATATCGTCGTCTATAGCGTGGCAGCGAGCGATATCATAGTCAAGCATGTGTTCCACACCGCCGAAGACTGGCAAACAAAAGTAGCGGAGCTCGACTAGGCTTCTTAGGATTCGTATTTTTGCACCTGCCTGCGGCGTGTGCTACAACTGACGCTGCACACCAGACGAATCACCCCCCTGAACATTTGAGGGAAAAATTTATGTCGTTGAGAACCGTTGCCATTACTTTGTTCTGCAACTTTGCCTGCCTTTCTGCCCAGGCCGAACTCCCCACGCCGCTCATCACCGGCCTCGTGAACCCCGAATCGGTCGCCGTCACACGTGATGGCCGGGCCTTTGTCAGCACCATCGGCGAACGTGATAAAGACGGCGATGGGCAAGTGCTCGAAATCACCACCGGCAAGGCCACGGAATTCGCCAAGGGACTCAACGATCCCAAGGGTCTGATCGCCTATCAAAAGAATCTGTTCGTCACTGACAAGAACCGCGTTTTGAAGATCGACGACAAGGGCACGGTCACGGAACTGGTTGGGGCGCGTGCCTTTCCCAAGCCGCCGTTGTTTTTGAACGATATCGTGGCCGATGAACAAGGCAATCTCTACATCACGGATTCGGGCGACCGCAAAGGTGACGGCGGCGCGATCTATAAGTACCATCTCCAGGAGAAGAAGGTCACGCTCGTCCTCGACAAGAGCAAATACCCCTCCCTGCATTCGCCGAATGGCATCGTCATGGACGGCCTGTCGTTCGTCTTGCTCGGTGACATGGGAACTGAAACGCTCTATCGCGTGAAAATCGAAGATGGTTCGGTCGAAAAGTTGGCCGAGGGTCTCGGCCGGATCGACGGAATTTGCTGGGATAATTTTGGGCGGTTGTTTCTGAGCGCGCACAAGGAAGCCAAGCTCAATATTATCGCGCGTCCCGGACAAAAGGCCGAAGTCCTCGCGCAGGGTTTCAAAACGGCTGCCGATCATTGCCTCGACGCGACCGGCACCAAGCTGCTCGTCCCCGACATGCAGGCTGGCACCGTCACGGCAATCGACATCATGGTTCCCGGCGCGCCGGTCAATGAAAAACCGCTAACGGTGACGAGCAAGCCGGCGTTCCCGAACTTGAAATGGACCGGTTGGGATCCGGAAGCAAAT
>JANNXL010000491.1:0-2457 GCA_031409575.1 Hyphomicrobium sp. | reverse complement strand
CGCCGCCTTCGTGCTGCAGGACATGGCTTGCAGCCCCCGTGGCAATAACCAGAAGTGCGCCGGCAGTGCCGCGCGCTTCTAGCTGCTTGCGCTCGAGGCGCTGACGCAGGCGCTTCTGCCACGTTGGCTGCGCGATAGGTTGATGTGGAACGATCTGGTCGGTCATGTCGCAAAACTGTTGCAGCGGAAAGCGGCTGTCTTGGAAGTGTCATACAAGAGCAGCTGTGGCGCGCCTATGGAGATTTTGTGGGAGCCGCCGGGAATGTTTTTTGTGCGGGCTGGACTTATTCAGCGGCCGTTCATGCTCGCGGGACGCTATCGATAGCCAACCGCACTGCAGCATCAATGATTTGACCGATCTCAGGCTGGCGGCCGATGGAACCAGCGTAGTGCGCCGTGGCGCCCGAGGCGGCAATCGCTCCCGGCACATCTTCCGACGCGTGCAACCCGTCGCCCGAGAAAAACCCCAGCACCAGCGTGGTTAACTCACTGGACGGGAGTTGCGAGTGGAGGAACGGAGTTTCTTCTAAATAGGCTGTTTCAATCCATGCAAAACGCCGCATTTTCCGAAGCTTGCAGGCGACGCGCTCGGTCGATCGCAATGAAGCGCGGCCGATCTTCGAGCCGTGCCCAGCCACCAGCAGCCGGGTATGGGCCGGGTTCAGCCCGATCTGTGCGGCAAACAAGATTGCATGGCGCATCATCAGAGGCGGCAACTGCGGGTCAAGCCCGAGTGGCGCCAACAGACTGCAACGGTCCGACAAGCCGGCGGCAGCAATGCGGTCCGGCAGTACCTTTCCCGTGAAATATCCATCCGCCATGAACATCGGATAGACGGCAATGCGCGCCGCACCTGATGCTTCGGCCGCATGCATTGCGTGCTCCAATGACAAATCCTCAGACCGCAATGTGCCGGCAGTGACCAGCCGGTAGTGTCCCGTCGCGGCCAGCGTGCGGACATGGGAGAGCAGTACTTCATTGGGCGTCTCGCCGCCCCGATCTCCGTGTGCGGCAAGCACCAGGGCGACATCGCTGAGTTCCATGGGAGCCGTCATGACGACTCCCTGAGCGCCTGCTGAACCAGAGCTGCCACGCCCGGCGCCAGGGTCAGTTCAAGGGCTGCCCGTTGCGCGTGTTCCGACATCTTCGCCCAGGTCTTTTTTAGAATTCCGAGAAACTTGGCTTCGTCGTGCTTGGCGGCAAAATCCTCGGCATAATGAGTGAGAAACACGAGGCAGGCAGTGTCTTCGAGCGCTTGAGCATCGGCGTCTGTTTTCAAGCCCTCCTTGCGGATGAGAGAGGCCACCCGCGAAACCTCGGCCTCACCATAGCCTAGGCCACGCAAGATCTCCTCCGCCCAACCGGCATGCTTGCGTTTCAGATCATTGCGCCAGCGATGATAACCGGCCCGGTCCATCGGATAGGAGGCGCGCGGCACCTCCCAACGGCGCAGGTGTTGCGCCCGCACTGCGAGCTTCAGTTCTACCGGTGCTTGGGGGTAAAGCTGCGCCAGCATCGCGCTCATGTGCTCTGAATAAACGAGTTCAGCTGGGCGCTGCTGACCCGCGAGCCCAATGCGATTAGGGTCTCGCGCATTGGCTGCGTCTATGGCGGCAAGAGCTTCGTCGAATCGGGTCATGGTTCGCTATTTTGTTAAGCCAACTGCAATCAGCATTCGTAGTAAGCCCGTCATGCCAAAAATGCGCAAGAAATCCGAACTTCCCGTCAAGGCCTGCGCCACCTGCGGCCGGCCGTTCGTGTGGCGCAAAGCCTGGGCCAAGGTCTGGGACGAGGTGCGTTATTGCTCGGACGCCTGCCGCCTAAGCCGTCCTAAAGCCAACGCCAGACCTAAGCCACATAAGGCTTAAGCCCGTCCAGGAATGCCGATGCACTTTGCTTAACGGCTTTGCGGTCTTTGTCGCTCATCTTGCGCCACGTCGCATAGATGGTTCCCATGCGCGGGTTCTTACCAAGCTTCTCTTCATTGCGATCTATGAAATCCCAATAAAGAGCGTTGAAGGGGCAGGCTTTGGGACCAGTCCGCTGCTTCACATCAAACCGGCAGCCCTTGCAGTAGTCAGACATTTTATTGATGTAGTTGCCGCTCGCCGCGTAGGGCTTTGAACCCAAAACCCCGCCGTCGGCAAACTGGCTCATGCCGAGCGTGTTGGGCAATTCCACCCACTCGAAGGCATCCGCATAAACCGCCAAATACCATTCGTGGACCTGCTTGGGGTCAACCCCGGCGATCAGTGCAAAGTTGCCCGTCACCATCAGGCGCAGGATGTGGTGCGCATAGGCTTCTTCCTTGGTTTGCGTCACACAGGCCTTGAGGCAGGCCATGTCCGTTTCTGCGGTCCAGTAGAAATCTGGCAGCGGCCGCGTGTTGCCAAAGAAATTCTCCTGCACGTAGCCTGGCATACGCAGCCAATAGATGCCGCGCACGTATTCGCGCCA
>JANNXL010000490.1:0-8988 GCA_031409575.1 Hyphomicrobium sp. | reverse complement strand
GCCTTTCGCCAAGTCCGCTGCGTGAGCTGCCAAGCGATACGTGATCACGCCTGTCTTGACGTCATCGCGATTGGGCAGACCGAGGTGCTCCTTGGGCGTCACATAGCACAGCATGGCGCAGCCGAACCAGCCGATCATGGCCGCTCCGATGCCCGATGTGATGTGGTCGTAGCCAGGTGCGATGTCGGTCGTGAGCGGGCCTAACGTGTAGAACGGGGCTTCACCGCATTCACGCAGCTGCTTGTCCATGTTGATCTTGATCTTATGCATCGGAACATGCCCCGGGCCTTCGATCATGACCTGGCAACCCTTGTCCCAGGCGATCTTGGTGAGTTCGCCGAGTGTTTCCAACTCCGCGAACTGCGCGCGGTCGTTGGCATCGGCAATCGAGCCGGGCCGCAGGCCATCGCCGAGCGAGAATGACACGTCGTACTTGCGCATGAGATCGCAAATCTCGTCGAAGCGTTCGTAGAGAAAGCTCTCCTTGTGATGGGCAAGGCACCACTTGGCCATGATGGAGCCGCCGCGTGAGACGATGCCGGTCACGCGATTGGCAGTCAACGGTATGTAAGGCAGACGCACGCCGGCGTGAATTGTGAAGTAATCCACGCCCTGTTCGCATTGCTCGATGAGCGTGTCTTTGTACATCTCCCAGGTGAGCTTGACCGGGTCGCCGCCGCACTTTTCGAGCGCCTGATAAATCGGCACTGTGCCGATGGGCACGGGGCTATTGCGCAAGATCCATTCGCGTGTGGTGTGGATGTTGCGGCCGGTAGAGAGGTCCATCACCGTGTCGGCACCCCAGCGGATGGCCCACACCATTTTCTCGACTTCTTCTTCAATGGAAGACGACACCGCCGAGTTGCCGATATTGGCGTTGATCTTCACCAGGAAGTTGCGGCCGATGATCATCGGCTCGAGTTCGGCGTGGTTGATATTGGCGGGAATGATGGCGCGCCCGCGTGCGATTTCGGAGCGCACAAACTCAGGCGTGACGTGCTCGGGGAGAGCCGCGCCGAAACTTTCGCCGTCTTCAAGTGCTGCCTTGGCGCGCTCCAGCACGGCTGTGCGGCCGAGGTTTTCGCGATGCGCAACATAGACCATCTCGTTGGTGATGATGCCGGCGCGGGCAAACTCGAATTGGGTAACTCGGCTCTCGCCGATGCCGCAATAGGGCTGCGGTTTGTTCGGAAAATCGCGCGCGGCATGGCTGCCGGTCACGTTGCCGTTGTCTTCGGGGCGAACGTCGCGGCCTTTGTAGGTCTCGATGCCGCCGCGCGCTTGAACCCACTTCTCTCGATGCCGCGCCAAGCCTTTTTCAACGTCGATGACAGCATTGGCGTCGGTATAGGGGCCTGACGCATCGTAGACGCGGAATGCGGGCTCATCGGGATCGGTCAGCGCGATCTCGCGGAACGGCACGTGTATATCGTTGAGCGCCTCGGGCGACGAATAAACCTTCGATGAGCCGGTGATAGGCCCGGTTGTGACCTTGGGAATCATGAGATCGCTCGGGCGGGTGGGTTTGTTCATGGCTCATCTCCATCGCGCGACGGGTGCATGCGCGAACAGTTGGAGGTCATGTGATGAATGGAATGGTCCGCACGTGAAAAATGTGCGGAGAGACCCGTCCCTTCGCCGGCATGACCCGGATCAAGTTCAAAGGGTTTTCGCGCTCAAATTACGCGATCTCAGCCGGACAACCGGCACCCCTGGGAATGCCAATGAGAGTGGAGCCGGACTGCCAAAAAGGCAAGCTATTTGGCAGTCAAACCAAAGAGGTTTTGACTTCGAAAGAGGCACAACGACCGCAATAGGCGCGTTGCGACCACACGGGATTGCCGAATGCAATGGCCGGCGGGTTTCCGTCGAACTCCCATTTGACGCCATGAAGCTCCTGTTCCAAGGTCCGCCCCGGGAAGGCCGTGATTTGCGCAGTGAAGATGCGCGCCCGGGCCAGCCGTTCAAACTCGGGGGCACACGCACGCCATGAACTCTCTCTTTCGCAAAAAGCCGGTGACGTACGACAACACGGATCACGGCCTCAAGAAGTGCCTAACGGCATTCGATCTGACGCTGCTGGGCGTTGGCGCCATCATCGGCACGGGCATTTTCGTGCTAACGGGCGTGGCGGCGGCAACCCAATCGGGCCCTGCGGTTGTTTTGTCCTTCATCATCGCCGGTATTGCTTGCACGTTTGCAGCGCTCGCTTATGCGGAACTCGCGGCCAGCATCGGCGGCTGCGGCAGTGCTTATGGCTACAGCTATGCAGCATTTGGCGAATTGATTGCCTGGGTCATCGCCTGGGATCTCATTCTCGAATACGGCGTCTCGGTTGCGGCGGTGGCCAACGGATGGTCGGGCTATTTCAACAACGCGCTGACGGCCGTTGGGTTTGGCTTGCCGGCCGAGTTCACCAAGGGTCCCTTTGCTGACGGCGGCGGTGGCATCTGCAATGTGCCGGCTGCCGGCATCATTCTGGTGCTGATGTTTCTGCTGATTGCAGGTGTTAAAGAAAGCGCGCGTATCAACGCCATTGCAGTTGCCGTCAAGCTCTTGACGATTGCTGTATTTATCGGTGTCGCAATCTTTAACGTGAACCCTGAGAATTGGACGCCCTTCATGCCGTTCGGCTGGTTCGACAACACAGCAGACGGCAAAACCGTAGGTGTGCTGGCGGGTGCCTCGCTCGTGTTCTTTGCGTATGTCGGTTTTGATGCCGTTTCAACGGCGGTCGAAGAAGCCGAGAACCCGCAGCGCGATGTGCCGGCTGGAATAATGGGGTCGCTGATTTTCTGCACCCTCATCTACATTATCGTCTCTGGCCTTTTGACAGGCATCGTGCCGTACAAGGATCTCAACGTGCCGTCGCCTGTTGCCCACGCTTTGCAGCAGATTGGCTACAACTGGGCCTCGGCGCTGGTTGCGACCGGTGTGATCTTCGGACTGACCACCGTGATGCTGGTCCTGTACTACGGACTGACGCGCATCATCGTGGGGGTCTCACGCGATGGGCTACTGCCGGGTTTCTTTTCAACGATCAGTCCTTCGACACAAACACCTGTCCGGACCACCGTCATTACGGGCTTGATCATGGCCTTCGCGGCCGGGTTCACCCCTCTGGGTGTTTTGGCGGAACTGGTCAATATCGGCACCCTTGCCGCTTTCGTGCTGGTGTGCGGCGGTGTCATCGCTTTGCGCCGGTCGCATCCGGACATGCCCCGGCCCTTCAAGATGCCTTTTGGGATTCTATTGCCGATCCTGGGCATTCTATCGTGCGGGGCCCTCATCGCGTTTCTGCCGGCAGTTACGCATTTGCGCTTCCTGCTCTGGCTTGCCTTGGGGCTAGTCATCTACTTTGGTTATTCCATGCGCCATAGCAAACTCGCCAACGCAGCAGCCTGACGGCGACGCGAGACTGGGTTCAAAAAAGCCGCCCCAGCATAGGCTGGAGGCGGCGTGGTGTCCGGCGAGCCCATTCTTTTGTTGGACGGCGGCATAGGCCGGAGCGTAAAGCCGTGGTAGTTTTCCGGTGCGGTAACCGGCTGATTCCGGTCCGCGGCACCTCGGGGGGAGGCACACACCATGCTTGGACGTCTCGTACTACTTCTGTTGCAAATTGCAGTTGGCTGGTTTGGCGCCAACGCCATCATGAGCGCAATCAATCTCGGACAGTTCAGTCAATTCAGTCTCTTTATCTTTGCCGTGGTCGCGGCCATTGTGGTCTATCTGATCGGTATTCTCGCGGCTCAGATCCTGAAAGAAGTTGGTCAGCCGTCCAGCACCACCTTGTCGGCAGCACTGGTTCTCGCGCTGATTGCTGCCGCCGTCGCAACGTGGGGACCGCAGGTGTTACCTGCGATCAATCAAGTGCCTGATAAGTATCTGGTGCTCGCGGGAGCCATCCTCGGCTACACATTCAAGAAGTAAAAAGTGGCGCAAACATCGCCTGACGAAATAGGCGCATCTCCAAAGTGAGATGCGCCTATTGGCGTTTCTGCGATAGTGCTGCGTGCGTCACTCGTCGTTGAACGGGCCGACCATGAGCAGCAGGATCTTCGCAAAGTTCATAACTTGAATTTTCGAGACTTGCTCGCTTGTCACTTCATACGTGATCTTGCTCGCCGTCACAGACTCGCCTTCCATCGTATCGACGTAGCTGATCTTGCCGCCAAGGCCTGGAACCGAGGCATCGGCTGCAAAGAACGCATCTTCAGCGGCGGCAGGCTTGTCAGGGGCAAACACCGCGGATTCCGTGCCGGCCTTTTCGTTGACGCGCACGTTAAGTTCGTACCAGCCTTTGCCATCCTTATCGCGTGTGGGACCTTCCACCCAGCGGATCGTGCCGCTGTAGCGGTCCTTCAGTTCAGCGCCTTCATAGGTGTAGGCGGATGTCATATCGACGTACCAGATGCTCTGTTCGGCATCATAGTCGATCGAGCCATTGAGGCGTGACGCGGGATAGGCGGCGAGCGGGCCTTGCGCCAATTGCACGCCAGTGAAAACCATAGGTTCCGCACCAGCGACGGTATGTTTGACAATCTTACCATCGACGTATCGGGCATACTCTTTCGTCACTTTGGTCGAAGCGCGCGTGGCCATGCCCCACAGGCCGGCTTGCTCGGGCACGCGGCCGGAAATTACGCCCGTATAAGGCGATGTGAAGCCAACGATGTTGCCGATTGAATCGGTGGCTATTCGCAGCGGGCCTTTGCCTTCGGGCGCTGCATCGAGCTTATACTTGCCTTGCCCATCAATCGAAGTTGCGCCGACCAGGTTGCCAAGAGTGCGTGTCTGGCTGGGGTTTGCCGGATTTTTGAGGATTGCCTTCAAGTCATAGGCCAGGAAACCTGTCTGCGCAGTGCGTCCCAGTGTTGTCGTCGGCAGCCAAGGCAGGCGCGAAATTTTTCCTTGGAACATGACACTGTCGAGCACCGTCAGATCGGTTGTGTAGGTATCGGCAACGCCGAGCGCGGAAGAGCCTTCCGGCACCTTGCCGGTGTCATCCTTCTCGATCCGGGTCTGGAATTGGATGTTCATCGTTCCAGATATGGCTTTGGCGTTGCTGGCGGGTGTCGCAAAATCTCCAGCCGCAAAAGCGGTTGTCGCGAGCGCCACGCTAAGCGCGGCGGCGGCAATGAAAGAATACGGTTTGAGCAAGGCGGTCATCCGGTTTGGTCTCCTGGTGTTGATGCCCGTGCGCACAGCACCACGCGCACGTTCAAGCCTGCGGCGTGAAGTTTAGCGCATGGTCAAAACTCCGTCGCACGCATTTGCACGGTCTTGCGCGCGCAACGGACGCCATGCTGATGACATGGTTACGCGGATCTGTAGACGCCGTTCACTTTGGGAACTGTACCCCGGGATACAAGGGGCTGGAATTGGTAAATGCGGGAGTTCAAAAAACAAAAGGCGCACCTCTTATGAGAGATGCGCCTTTTGTCATTCTGAGTTTTGATCGTAGACCTCACGCAACACCGGTTGGTGCTGCGTGGGATCTCACACCATTCCCAAAATAATCGCCGCGACAAACACGAACGAGGCCATAGCGGCAGCCCAATTGAGCCGAGCCGTAAAATCCATCGTTGTCTCCTCCCAGCCTGCCCTCGGTCTTGATGAACCGATGTGCGCTTGTTGCTGTTCTCAACCGGCCGGTCGATGTCAGCAGCCATGAGATTAGAGAGGACTTTCGGCATCTGCCAAGCGAAAAAGTTTATGCATTGCAGCATAGGTTTGCATTACGCGCATTTTATACGTGGGCGTCATAACCGGCGCCGCCGGGCATATCAATTATTTCCTGAACGGTGTAAGCGCCTTGAATCTCTGGCGTTCGGGTTGCGGAATTATTGCACTTCCAGATGCAACTTCAATCGCGCACCGCCAGAAGCAGTGCAGCACAAACCACACACGAGAGTGTTCACAATTTTTTGTGCAGTAGAATTTCATCGCGATCGTCTCGCACCAATCCTTTCAGCACTCCAGCTCGAACGAACCCGTGGCGCTCGTAAAACCGCAGCGCGTCGGAATTGAAATCAGACGCCGCTACAAACAGGTTACGTTGGCCGCTCAACAGCGTTTGCGCATCGACCCACGAGAGCACAAGACTTCCCAAGCCGAGCGACTGGCTCTTTGGCAAAAACCCCAGAAACTGAATGTAGGGGCCGCGCAGCCAGTTGAGCCGCAACCCGAGCACGCCCACGGTGCGCTCTGACATCTGCACCGCGAGCAAAGGCGCGCTGTGGTCGCCCAGACTGAAATATGTGGCGAGTGCCGCCGCTGGATAAGGATAGCTCGCCCACGGATCGATGGCGGCGAAGGTGTGCCCCAGTGCGGTCGCCTCGCTCGCTGGCAGTGGAACAAGCGTCACATCGCTGAACTGCCCATCGCGCTCCAGCACTGCGCCGAGCACGGTGTGCTCAGCGAGGAACGGGCGTACTTGCGTGGGGGAGCTGGACATCGACACCGGGGTGCAGGGCTTGCGTTACAGGCTTCTCCAACGGCAACAGGTTATCGTACTTGTCGCTGTCGCCCGGGCGGCGATCATAGCACGTCGCGACCACTTCGGGCGTTCCGGCCGCCAGCAATCCGCTCACCGTGACAAACTCAAAGCCCCGCGCCTTCAATTGCGGGATAGCAAGTGGCAGGGCCGCGCCCGTGTGGTGGCCGCGGCCGTTGGCGTGTGCGATGACAATGGAGCCAGGTTTCGCCGCCAGCATGGCTTTGGCGATGGCGGCCGCTGATTGCGAAGGCGAGGGGTCACCCGTCGAAAGATCCCATTGGATGGCGAGCAGCCCGGCATCATTCACCGCGTCCAAGCTCTGCTGATTGCAGGCCCCGAATGGAAAACGGAACAAGGTCAGACGTAGCGGTGCAACAGCGAGTGCGGCCGGACTGTCGGCCACGCATTGCGAAGCAGCGAGCACTTGCCGCGCGGCCTCATACGACCGCTGGGCCCCCAGAATTTCGTCGGTAAGTTTAACACCATCGAGCAGCCGCAAGTTGCGATGTGCCTCCGAATGGTTGGCCATCTCAAATAGCGGATCGGTGATCAGCTGCTGCATGCGTTCCCCATGCGAGCGCATCCACTTGCCGCCGGTGAAGAGCGTGGCTTTGACGTTTTGCGCGCGCAGATAATCGAAAATTGCGCCGTCGTATCCGGCGACTTCGCCTGGCTGTTCGCACAGGTCGAAAGTCAGCGCGATCAGCTTGCGGCCACCGGAGACCTTCACGCGGCGGATGGCGCCGCGCAGGGCTTGTGGAACCGGATCGAAGCTCGCGAGTTTCTGCGCAGGCATCGGCTTATCGAAGGTGTGAATGCCTTTGACAGGCGTGCGTTCGTCCGGTTTGGCGGCCAGCGCTTCGGCTGCAAAGCATTGGTTTTTCGCGCCTGCCGGAACCGTGAAGGCACTGGCCAAAAGTGCGGACCCGAGCGTAACGAAGATGGCGTTGATGGCGCAAGTCAAACTATCGTCCCTTGAACTCAGGTTTGCGCTTTTCGAGAAACGCGCGGCGGCCCTCAGCATAGTCTGCGCTGTTAAAGCATGCCGCAACGGCCGCATCGAGGCGCGCCGTATTGGGATTTTCTGGCCGCGCTGTCAGTTCATCGATCGCGAGCTTGGCAGCTTTGACTGTGAGGGGCGCGTTTGCTGCAATTGCCGCGGCCGTGGCGCGCGTTTCGGCCTCAAGCGCATCGGCAGCAAATACGCGATTGACGAGGCCCATGGCGAGGGCTTCGGAACTTGAGAAACGCCGTCCGGTGAACAGCAGTTCCTTCACATCGGAAGGCCGTGCGAGGGCCAGCAGCGGTCTCACCCAACGCTGATTGTACCCTAGCCCCAGTTTGGCCGCCGGGATCGCAAAGGTGGACGCCTCATCGGCAAAGCGCAGATCGCAGCACGCAGCCAGGCCCAAGCCGCCGCCCAGGCAAAAGCCATGGACCATGGCGAGTGTTGGTTTGGAGCAGTTGGACAGCGCCTCGAACGCCGCGTGATTGAGATTGTCGTAGTTCGCCGCCGCATCGCCCGTGCGTGCCGTTTCGAATTCGGAAATATCCGCACCCGCCGAGAACGCGCGGGTGCCGGCACCGCGCAGAATGATGACGCGCACGTTTGCATCGGCTTCAGCCGTCGTGATGTGCTGCGGGATAGCCGCCCACATATGAGATGTGAGCGCGTTCATGCGGGTCGCGTTGTCCGCAGTGATCCACGCGATGGCGCCATCGTTGGAGAGGGTAAGCTGTGGAAAGTTCGTTTGCTCTGTCATGACGCAGTCATGCGTCAGGCCGCGTGCGGCCGTCCAGCATCACGTGGCCGCAGGGATAACCGGCGGCCTCAAGTGGCCTGATACCGGATTGCGTGCGATGTCTGAATAACCGCGAAAAGCGGCCCAGTACAAAAATTCCGTTGGGGACTGGTTTTGACCCGAAAGCGACATTAGAGTCACTCAGTGCCGCCGCTGTGAATTTTCTGCAGCTAAGAAAGATGGCATTGAGATAGGTGTAGAAAGGCTCATGGCGGAGCTTGCTGGTCAGCAGCTTAGACTTCGGGAACAGACAGGGCCGGGGATCTGCGATGAGTCGACTTGGATCTTACATCTTAGAAAATTTGAAGACGAGCTTTGCACTATGGGGAGCAACTACCCGTGGCGGAACGCTACTAGCGGCCCTCGTCGCCCTCATCCTCACCCCTTGGGGTTTGAAGTTAGAGTGGCAGCCGGAAAGCGCGGAGTACTGGGCCAGGGCGATAGGCCTTTGGTTTCTAGCGCTTGTGTTCATTGTTACCCCTGTCCGAATGTGGATGATTGAGCGTGCGAAAGTCAATGAACTTTCGGCGCTTCCAAAACGGATCAGCCTGATTGACGTCGCAAAGTCTGCTCGTGATGTACTTGGTTGGGATTATAGCAACGCAGAAGGTCTACAGGCTCTCGATCTTCTCAAAGCTCTGCGTCAGGCAGCGTCCGATGGTGCTATCGTGATGTTCGGGCGCGAGG
>JANNXL010000489.1:0-4357 GCA_031409575.1 Hyphomicrobium sp. | reverse complement strand
CTTTGCGCCGCAGGCCGGCCGTATCGAACAAACGCACCTCGCGGCCCATGAACGTGAAATCGGTTGAGACGGCGTCGCGCGTTAGGCCCGGCTCTGGGCCCGTGATCATGCGGTCTTCGCCGATGAGCGCGTTCACAAGCGTAGACTTGCCGGCGTTCGGGCGGCCGACAATCGCTACTCGCAACGGCTTCAGGCGCTTGGGAGCGGTATCATCACCAGCGTCTTCATCGTCTGGCTCGCCAGCCTCGGCGCGAGCCTTGCGCCGGGACAGATCGCGCCGCGTGATGTCCTTGAGGCCAAGCGCCGCCAAAACGTCTACTTCAAGATCGGCAAAGCCTTCGCCGTGTTCGGCGGAAATTGCGACCGGATCGCCGAGGCCGAGCTTAAAGGCTTCGTAAAATCCATCCTGGCCGTTGCGGCCCTCGCATTTGTTGGCGACCAGCACCACCGGCTTGCCCGACGTGCGCGCGATGCGGGAAAAGCCTTCATCGGCCGCCGTGATGCCATCGCGCGAGTCGATCACGAACAGCACGAGGTCTGCCGTTTCAATGGCGAGTTCAGATTGCTTGCGCATGCGGTCGGCGATGGAACCGGGCGTGGCTTCTTCAAGGCCCGCGGTATCGACCACGCGCACGGAATGGCCGCCGAACATTGCGTCACCCTCGCGGCGGTCACGCGTCAGGCCGGGCAAGTCTGAAACGAGTGCGGCACGCGTGCCCGTCAGCCGGTTGAACAGCGTCGATTTGCCGACATTGGGACGGCCGACAATTGCGATGGACGGCAGATCAGACATAGGAATTGGGCCGCGCCACGGGGGCTTTGGAAGAGACAAAGTGTCAGGTTTAGCGCCGCTTATGCCCGAAAGCCTGCGGAAAGCAAAATGGGACGGGCAGCAATGGCGCTAATGCCGCTCCGCATAGTCAACCCGGTCGAGATAAAGCCCGCACGCAGGCGCCACGGGGCCGCAGGCCTTGCGATCGCGGGCATCAAGGGCGTGTTGAACGTCACCGGGCGTCCATTTTCCCTCTCCCACCAGCTTCAGACTGCCAACCATGGACCGCACCTGGTTATGCAGGAACGACCGGGCGGACACCTCGAGACGCACCTCATCAGCGTCTTGCGTGACGGAGAAGCCTTCAAGGGTGCGCCACGGCGAGTTCGCCTGGCATTGGGCCGCCCGGAACGTCGTGAAATCGTGATGGCCAATGAGGATATTCGCCGCCGCCTGCATGGATGTGACGTCGAGTGCCTGCGTCAGCCACCAGACACGACCGGCGTCGAGCACCGGCGGTGCGCGCCGCGTCAGGATCCGATAGAGATAGTGCCGTTGTACGGCGCTGAAGCGGGCATCAAACGTGTCCGGAACGCGCTCGCAATTGAGAACACACACGGCGTGCGGGCGGACATGGAAGTTGAGCGCCTCGCCGACGCGGAAGGCATCCCATTCCTTCGAAAGATCAAAGTGCGCAACCTGGCCGAGCGCATGCACGCCTGAATCCGTGCGGCCTGCACCGCGCACAACGCATGTCTCGCCTGAGATTGCTTCGATGGCTTTGACCAGCACGCCCTGCACCGAGGCACCCTCGGCCTGAACCTGCCAGCCGACAAACGAGGTGCCGTCATATTCAACAGTGATGGAATAGCGCGGCATGAGTGCGTGACAGGGCTCGGATTCGGGGTCGCATCTCCCTAACCCATAGCGTGCGCCGCGTCAGCACCGCATCTCATCTTTGATGAGCCCGTTAGTGCGCCGGATAGCCATAGGGCGCAGGAGCCCAGGTACCATTGTACTGATGTGTACCGAGATTGATCGGCGCCAACCCGCCTGGATTGACAATGACCTGGCGCTCCGACGGCAACGGCCGCGTAACGCGCACGCCATGCTCAATCGTCTGCGTAGCGCCGTAAACGGCGCGCGGCTCAATGCGGGTGGTGTAGGCTTGCTCGGCGAATGCCGATGTTCCAGTCAGCACGAGTGCGGCAAGTGCGGAAGCGGCGAGGCGAAAACGCGACATGGCAAAACCCTCAAGACGGCACTGATGATGCGACGGAATTTACCCTGGCCGCAGAATGTTGCGTGCCTCTTCGTTCATCAAGATTAATTTCGCGGGCTACTACTGGGATTTTGAACTGAGGCGGGCGCCTCGTGGAATCGCAAATCCACGCAGAAACTCCCCCGCCGGCATGGGCCTTTTGCCGGCCCTCTGCACCTCGTTGAACTGCACGGCCCCCTCGCCGCAGGCGACTTTGAGGGCCTCGTCCAGGCATTCACCCGGCTCACCATGGCCATCAGCCAGCCGTGCCCGCAGCACTTTCACGCGCTCTGCTTTTCCGCCCTCAGGTGTTGCCTCGAACCACGCGCCGGGAAATGGCGAGAGGCCGTGGATGTGCGCCAGAACCTGACGTGCGGGCAGATCAAAATTGATCTGCGCTTCGGCCTTGCTGATTTTCGCAGCATAAGTAATGCCGTCTTGCGGCTGCGGCGTTTCGTGAAGTTCACCGCGTTCGAGCAAAGCGAGAGCTTCCACCATCAAGGCCGCACCACACCCCAACAGCACATCGTGCAAATCACCCGCCGTTGTGTGCTCGGTGATCTTCACGGTTTCAGTCAAACACACTGGCCCCGTGTCGAGACCCGCTTCCATGCGCATAATCATCATAGCGGTTTCCGTATCGCCAGCCATGATCGCGCGCTGAATAGGCGCTGCTCCCCGCCAGCGCGGCAGCTTTGAGGCATGCCCATTCAAGCAGCCCAAGCGCGGCGCTGAAAGAATGTCTTGCGGCAACAGCATGCCATAGGCGACCACGACGCCCACATCGGCCTTGTGTGACGCGAAAACAGCTTGTTCGTTGGGGTCTTTGAGGCTTTTGGGTGTGAGAACCGGAATTCCGAGCGCTTCAGCGGCTTGATGCACAGGCGATTTGACTTCGGCCATGCCGCGCCCTGCCGGCCGTGGCGGCTGCGAATAGACGGCAACGATCGCATGGCCTGCTTCTGCAATCGCGCGCAGCGTGGGAACCGCAAATTCAGGCGTCCCCATGAAGACGATGCGCATCGCCATCACGCGCCTGCTTCGCGGGCGATTTTCTTGAACCGGCGAATGACCATGTCGCGCTTCAGCCGCGACATGAAATCGATAATCATGCGGCCGTTCAGATGATCGAACTCATGCTGGATCGCGGTCGCCAACAGCCCTTCAGCTTCAAGCGTCTGATGTTTGCCGTCACGATCGATGTAGCGCAGCGTGCAGGTCGAGGGCCGCTCGATCTCAACGAGCACGTCGGGAATCGAAAGGCACCCTTCTTCGTGCAGCCGCAGTTCGGCGCCGGTAGCCACGATTTCCGGGTTGATGATCACAAGCGGCTTTGGGCCTTCATCGTCGTCGGCCACGTCGAGCACAAATAGACGTTTGGCCACGCCCACCTGAATGGCTGCCAAGCCGATGCCGGGCGCTTCGTACATGGTGGCCAGCATATCGTCGGCGAGCTTCAACAGCGCGGCATCGACTTTCTCAACGGGGGTCGAGACCAGCCGCAGCACGGGGTCGGGAATTGTGATGATCGGGAGCAAAGCCATGGCTTGGAGATAGGAAAACGCGAGCCCCAGGTCAATTGGGGTAAAGTGGATGGGTCTGGTCCTGCTGAACGAACAGTGTGACCATCTACTACCAGACTTCGATGATCGATTCTTCGGCATTCAATGCAGCGAGGATGGCCGGAAAACGATCATCGAACCATCCAATCAGCGTACGATTCGAAGCATTTCCGAGACGCAACCAGACAACTGCGGGGCCGGACCGAAGGCGTTGTCGCAAAACAGTAAAGTCGCCATCTTTGGTAATCAGCGTCGCGTTTTCAGCAATGGCTAGCGCCCAAATTTCGTCGTCCTCGGCTTTGGTCAAATCCGAGTCAAACACGTGCCGGGCGTGATGCCCTTTTTTTCGCAGCCAGCGCGCCAATTCCGGCGGCAACTGAGCATCGACGAGAAACCCTCCACCCATGCCGGATTACTCAGCCGCAATAACGATGCGGCTTTCGGCGCTACGCGCCGCGTATGTCAGAGCAGCACTGATATCGGCGTCTTCGAGGTATGGAAAATCGCAGAGTATTTCGGTACGATTAGCACCACCGGCCAGCATGTCCAGAATATCACTGACCCGTATCCGCAAACCGCGTATGCATGCGCGGCCCCCGCATTGCTTCGGGTTGAAGGTGATGCGCTCATGTTCTGAGAATTCGGTCATAACCTAAGGTCTCCGCTTCCCACGGAGCATATCCGTGGGCAAACTCACAACGGCTGGCGATCCCGGCAGGACTTGAACCTGCGACCCTCGGTTTAGGAAACCGATGCTCTATC
>JANNXL010000488.1:0-12729 GCA_031409575.1 Hyphomicrobium sp. | reverse complement strand
CGGGCCTTTTGGTCGTTCTGGGTGCGGCCCTCATCGTAACCGCGTGCGTCTTACTGCTGCCGCTCATTATATCTCAAAGCCAGCAACTGGCCGCCACATTGCCGGGGCAGATCGAGCAACTTCATGGAATCGCCGAAGTCTATTTGCGCGAAAAGTTCGGAGTGCAATTGCCGGGCTTCAAGGCTGGGCTGTCGCAAACGAGCGAGGCTCTGGCCGGGAACTGGTCGGGGCTGGCGGGTTGGCTGGCGTCTTCCGTGTGGGGCACCAGCCGCGCTCTCATCAATTTCATTTCGCTCGCGCTCGTGACGCCGCTCGTCGTATTTTACTTGCTGGTGGATTGGCATGCCATGTTAGAAAAGATCGATGGCTGGCTGCCACGCGATCACGCCGATACCATCCGGACGCTTGCTACCGAAGTGAACAGTGCCGTTGCTGCCTTTGTGCGCGGGCAGGGTGCTGTTTGTGTTGTGCTCGGTGCGTTCTATGCCATTGCGCTGAGCTTCATCGGTATCAACTACGGTTTGCTGATCGGGGTCATCACCGGCGTGCTGACATTCGTGCCGTTTGTCGGCTGGGCTCTGGGCTTCATTGCATCAGCGGCGCTTGCAATCGTGCAGTTCTGGCCCGATGCAACGCCTCTTGCCATGGTGGCGGGCGTGTTCCTTGCCGGCCAAGCGCTCGACGCGGCGGTGCTGTCGCCGAAAATTGTCGGATCGAAAATAGGCCTGCATCCGGTCTGGCTGATTTTTGCACTGCTCGTCTTTAGCTATCTTTTCGGGTTTGTAGGAGTTCTTGTTGCTGTTCCCGTTGCGGCGGCCATCGCAGTTCTGGTGCGCTTTGCCATGCAGGTTTACCTCGATAGCGATGTCTACCGTGGCGATGGACAGGGCGAAGCGGGGCGCAGTGCGCCAGCGGTGCGACAGGCCGGGGGCAGCCCACACGCAGGAGGACCTGCCCGATGACGGCAGCATCCTCAGCAAAATATCCAGGAGCATCTCCCGAACCCACGCCCGCACCCGTGCAGCTTGTGCTCGATCTGCCGCATCTCGTGTCGTTTGGTTTGGAAGACTTTCTCATCAGCCAATCGAATGCGCAGGCTGCTGCCCTCGTTGACAGCTGGCCGGATTGGCCGCACACGGCGGCCGCTATTTGCGGCCCGGCCAGTTCCGGCAAGAGCCATTTGGCGCAGGCCTGGCGCATACGTTCAAGCGCGGCGCTCATCAGCGGCGCAGACCTCGATGATGAAAGCGTCGGCCTGCTGGAACGCAGCGGTGCACTCATCGTGGAGGATATCGATCGCGGCATTGCGGATGAACGCGTGCTGTTTCATATCTTTAATGTGGCCCGCGAGCGGAGTTTGTATGTACTTGCAACATCAAACCCGGCCCCCGGCGACCTCGAAATTGCGCTCCCGGACTTGCGCTCGCGCTTGCGGGCCTTGCCTCTCGCGGTCATCGCCCCGCCCGACGACGCCTTGCTGCAAGCGGTGCTGGTGAAACTCTTTGCCGACCGCCAACTGGCTGTCGATCCGCAGGTTCTCTCGTATATGGCGTTGCATACCGAGCGCTCAATGGCCGCGGCCCGCCGCATGGTGGAAGCCGTTGATTCCCTCGCTTTGTCGAAGCAGCGCAAAGTGACGAGGGCCATCGCCGCCGAGGCCTTGGCTGCCGTCAAAGGCTCTGGCGAAGAAGGGACATAACGTGCAGCCCCCGCGTTTTCAAAGCAGCTCCCGGAAAGTGTCATGATCCTGTCGCACAAGCCGGTGCTCATCGCCGGGATTTATCGCCCCACCCGATGCACGAGGATGCCGCAATGACGACTGCCAAAGGTAAGCTCCGTACCAAAGCTGTGGTGGAGGCCGTGAGCGCGGCACCTGAAGGGCCGCAGCGCTATTACAACCGTGAGCTTTCATGGCTGCAGTTCAACCGCCGCGTTCTGGAGGAAGCTCAGAACAAAAGCCACCCCGTCTTAGAGCGTGTTCGCTTCCTGTCGATCTCCGCGTCCAACCTCGATGAATTCTATATGGTCCGCGCCGCCGGCATTTACGGCCAGGTGGCGGCTGGCGTATCCGTGCTCTCTCAAGATGGCCTGACGCCATCCCAGCAGCTAACCGAAATCAACAAGTTTGCGGCCCGCCTAGTCGCCGACAAGCAAGCCTGCTGGAACGCCCTCAAGACAGACCTCGACGCTCAGGGGATTGAGATTGTCGAACCTGAAGAGGTGACGCCCGCTGAGAAAATGTGGCTTGAAAACCTTTTCATGGCTCACATCTTCCCGATTCTGACACCCATTGCTGTCGATCCAGCCCATCCGTTCCCATTTATTTTGAACAAGGGACTGACGATTGCCACGTTCATGAAACGGGCGAGCGACGGCAAGCCGCAAACCGGTCTGATCCCGATTTCAAGTCAGCTGGAGCGCTTCATCCGGCTTCGCTCCGACGAGACGGCGGGAGCACCGATCCGGTTCATCGCTTTGGAGCAGATGATCGGGCTTTTCATCAATCGGCTGTTCACAGGTTTTGATATTCAAAGCCACGGCGCATTCCGCGTGCTGCGCGACAGTTATATCGAAATGCAGGAAGAGGCCGAAGACCTCGTGCGCTCGTTCGAAACGGCTTTGAAGCGCCGCCGCCGCGGCGATGTGATCCGGCTCGAAATCGAGCGGCGCATGCCCGACCGCCTGAAGAAATTTGTCATTGAAGAACTTGAAGTGGGTGAAGATTCACTTTTCATCAAAGATGGCCTCTTGGGCTTAGCGGACATCTCGCAGCTCATCATTTCTGAACGGCCGGATCTGACATTCAAACCTTTCAATATCAGGTTCCCCGAGCGCATCCGCGAATTCAATGGCGATTGCTTTGCCGCGATCAGCAAGAAAGACCTAATCGTCCATCACCCCTATGAGAGCTTCGATGTGGTGGTGCAGTTCCTGCGCCAAGCTGTCGCCGATCCCAACGTGATGGCGATCAAGTGGACGCTTTACAGAACCTCGCGCGACAGCCCCATCGTCGCGGCTTTGAAAGAAGCCGTCGAAGCCGGCAAATCCGTTACTGCGGTCGTCGAACTCAAAGCACGCTTTGACGAAGCCGCCAACATCCGCTGGGCGCGCGATTTGGAAAATGCTGGCGTGCATGTGGTCTACGGCTTCATAGAACTCAAGACGCACGCCAAGCTAGGCTACATCGTGCGCCGCGAAGGATCAGACCTTGTCACGTACTGCCACATCGGCACCGGCAACTATCATCCGCAAACGGCACGCATCTATACCGACCTGTCGCTGTTCACCACGTCTCCGGCCATCGGCCGTGACGTAACGCGAATCTTGAACTTCGTCACAGGCTACGGAGAGCCAGGCGAACTCGAAGTGATGGCGGCAAGTCCGAACGGAATTCGTGCGCGTGTTTTAGAGCACATTCGCGAAGAAGCTGAGCATGCCAAAGCCGGACGCCCCGCTGCCATTTGGATGAAAATGAACTCGCTGGTCGATCAGCAGGTGATCGAAGCGCTCTATTCTGCAAGTAATGCGGGTGTCGATATAGATCTCATCGTGAGGGGCGTGTGCTGCCTCAAGCCCGGCATCCCAGGGCTGTCAGAAAACATCCGGGTTAAGAGTATCATCGGGCGCTTTTTGGAGCACGCGCGCATCTTCTGCTTTGGTCGCGGAGAGGGCTTGCCGTCGCCGAAGGCAGCAGTGTACATGACCTCGGCTGACATGATGCCGCGCAACCTTGACCGGCGCGTGGAAGCCATGGTTCCGATTTCAAATCCCACTGTGCATGAACAAGTTCTCAATCAGATTATGGTTGCTAACCTCAAAGACAATCAGCAGAGCTGGCGCATCAATGCAGACGGCACGTCACAACGCATCGTGCCGGAACCGGGAGAGGAAGCCTTCAACGCGCACCACTACTTCATGACCAATCCCAGCCTTTCGGGGCGCGGTCAGTCGTTGAAAGAAAACTTCCCGCCGCGCGTGGGGCTTGTGCTGAAAGATTGAGGAACACGTTGGCGGCAGGCACCGAGCATTTCCTATCCGACGAATGGCGGAGTGCCGAGCTGGAGCCGTTGGGCGTCATTGATATTGGTTCGAACTCGGTGCGGCTCGTCGTCTACGAAGGCGCGACACGGGCTGCGACTCCAGTATTCAATGAAAAAATATTGTGCGGCCTTGGCCGCTCGGTGGCGACCACGGGTCAGCTTGGCAAGGAGAGCATTGAGCGTGCACTTGCCGCGCTGGCGCGTTTCCATGGCATCGCGAGCGTTCTTAATGTAAAGAATATCCGTGCCATTGCCACGGCTGCAGTGCGCGATGCTGCCGATGGTCCTGCCTTCATCAAGGCCGCGGAAAAGGCGACCGGCGTCAAAATAGAAGTGCTGTCGGGCGAGAAAGAAGCCCAGCTTGCCGCCTTCGGCATTCGCATGGGCTTTGTCGACCCCGATGGCGTGGCCGGTGATCTGGGCGGGGGGTCGCTCGAACTGATCGATATTGCCGGTGATAAAATGAAAGGGGCGGCAACGCTGCCGCTTGGCGGCCTGCGGCTGATCGATACGACGGGCGACAAGATTGACAAGGCGGCAGCCGTTGTTGATGAGCAGCTCGCGCGTCTGCCCTGGTTGCAGAACGGCCGGGGGAGGCCGTTTTACGCTGTTGGAGGCACGTGGCGCGCACTTGCCAAGCTGCTCATGGAGCAAACCAGCTATCCGTTGCGCGTGATGCAGGGCTACACCGTGCCAACCTTGCAGGCGATCAGTTTTTGCGAACAGATCCGGCGCGCTAAAAGAGTGTCGGACATTCCCTACATCAGCGAGATTGCCAAAGCCCGCCGCGAAGTGGTGCCTTATGGCGCGCTGGTGATGGAAAAGCTGCTCCGCGCCATGGCTCCGTCGCAGGTGGTGTTCTCGGTGTTTGGCATCCGCGAGGGTCTACTGTTCAGCCTGCTGCCTCCGCACGAGCGCAAAAAAGATCCGCTTTTAAGTTTCTGCGAAGATACAGCCGTGCTGCGTTCGCGATCGCTCGAACATGCGCGTGAATTGTGCACATGGACGGACGCCCTGTTCACCGGCAACTCCATGGCCGAGACAGCCGACGAGCGGCGCCTGCGCTATGCCGCGTGCCTGCTCTCGGACATCGGCTGGCGTGCGCATCCCGACTATCGCGGCGAGCAGAGCCTGAATGTGATCGCGCATTCGGGATTGGCCGGTATCGATCATCCCGGCCGCATGTTCCTGGCTTTGTCAGTTTACTTTCGTCACAACGGATCAGGAGATGAGGCCGAAGATCACTTGTCGCAGAACTTGAAGGCCGCGGTCGATAAACGCAGTCAGAGGCGCGCCCGGATTATCGGAGCAGCTGTTCGCACTGCGCACATGCTGTCGATCGGACGCCCGGGTGTGATCGACGAATGCCCGTTGTCTTACGAGGGTGATTCGCTCGTGCTGCGGCTACCCAAAGCCTACGCAGCGCTGGACGGCGAACGTATGCGCCGGCGTCTCGATACGCTCGCAACGCTTGTGTCTCGCACAGCTAAGGTGAAATTCGAGCGTTAAAGCCTCTCAAAGGCCACGGCGTGTCACAGTGCAGAATCGTGATTAGCTGCTATGCTTGCAGCACCGTTTCAGGACGCCCACTGCAGGATTTGCGCGTTTATGGCCGACGATCCCTATCAGACCCTCGGGGTTGAGCGCTCCGCGACAGACGAGGAGGTGCGCCGCGCGTATTTAAAGCTCGTGAAAGAGCTGCATCCCGATATCAATCCCAAACCGGCGGCCCACGAGCGTTTCAAGAAGGTAACCGCCGCGCACGACATTCTCGGCGATGCGGCGCGGCGCCGCCAATTTGATCGCGGCGAGATTGATGCCAACGGAGAGGTCCGCCGCCATGCACAGCGTCCGCATGCCGGAGCTGGTACGCGGGGCGGAGCAGGATTTTCCGGGTTTAACAGCGACGATATTTTCTCCGATATTTTCGGCGGCCTTCGCGGCGGGCGCAGCGGCTTCAACGGCAACCCCGGTCCCGTGCGCGGGGCAGATGCACGCTATACGTTAGAGGTCGACCTTGCCGAAGCCGTGCAAGGTGCCAAGAAGCGCGTCACACTTCCGGGAGGTGGCGTCCTTGATCTTGCCGTGCCGGAAGGCGTCGCAGATGCTCAGGTCTTGCGCCTCAAGGGCCGTGGCGTGGCAGGGCAACGCGGCGGGGAGGCCGGCGATGCGCTTGTGGAAATCAAGGTGCGTCCGCACGCGCTGTTCAAGCGCGCCGGAGATGATCTGCTCCTCGAAATTCCCGTGACGATCGATGAAGCGGTGCTGGGCGCTAAAATTGAGGTGCCTTCGATCAGCGGCCGGTTGCAGATCACCATTCCGAAGGCGACAAGTTCGGGGCAGGTGCTTCGCCTCAAGGGCAAAGGCATCCGCAATGCGGCAACGGGTGCCACGGGCGATCAGCTTGTCACGCTGCGCATTGTGCTGCCGGACGTGATCGACGAAGGGCTCTCGTACTTTCTCTCGGAGTGGCGCCAGAAGAACCGCTATGATCCAGGCCGCCCCTGAGGCTCAAGAGCCCTTGATAATCTTATTTGGTGCGCCCGCGATCTTGCCGTCGACCTTGCCAATGGCTTTGGCATCTTTCCCAGCATAGTCGAGTGCCGTGAGAATAACGCGCAGAACTTCGAGCCGTGCGCGCTTCTGATCGTTGGCGTGCACGACGGTCCATGGCGCTTCCTCGGTGTGGGTGGCTTTCAGCATCGCGGTTTCAGCTTTGGTATAGTCGTCCCACTTGCCGATAGCGGCCAGATCAATCGGCGTGATCTTCCACATCTTGAATGGATCGTGACGGCGCTCATGAAAGCGCTTCAGCTGCATCTCGGGACCCATCGTCAGATAGAACTTGAAAAAGTGAATGCCGTCGCGGGCCAGCATGCCTTCGAAGACGGGGGCTTCTTTGAGAAACGACTTGGTTTCGTCAGGCGTGCAGAACCCCATGACGCGCTCAACTCCGGCGCGGTTGTACCAAGAGCGGTCGAACAGAACGATGTCGCCGCGTGTGGGCATGTGTTGCACGTAGCGCTGGAAATACCATTGTCCGCGCTCGGCCTCGGTCGGTTTGGAGAGCGCGACCGAGCGGGCGTGACGCGGATTGACCCGCTCTAAAATGCGGCCGATGCAGCCGCCCTTGCCGGACGCGTCGCGGCCTTCGAATACGGCAACCATGCGCTCGCCCGATGCTTCAATATGGCTCTGCAACTTTAACATTTCTAGCTGCAGCGCGAGCAAGTCCTCGTCGTAGACCTTGCCCTTCAGCTTGCTGTCGTAGGCGAACCCGCCCGATGTCAGCGCCATTTCCTTGATGGCTTCGGGAAACTCCGGATTTTCGAGATCAAACTCTGGGTACGCGGGCGAGACGCCAGCCGTGGGTGCTGCCACCGGTTCTGGCGCGGCCTTAACAGACGTAGGATCGGACTTTGCCATAGTGGTCTCTCCGGCGGCCGGGTGTGGCTGTCACACGGGTGTAGCAAACGGACGGCTAAACCCCAACTGGGCTGTTAACGTCGTGGTGTTTGTTCCGCGCGCCGCCCGCCAAATCCACCAACAGTATGCGCTGGGATTGACACTGCAATGCAGACCGCCGAACGTCATCTGAGCATGGCGGGAAGAGAAAATTTTGTCGATGCGCTTGCGGCCTTGGCCCGGGGCTTCGTGAAGCGGGTGTCGAGCCAGGCTTGGCCGCTCGCTATCGTCGGCGCGCTGTTTATCGTTCTGGGGCCCGCGCTTGGGTCTTTCTCATCCGCCTTTGCCTTCGCACTTGTTGCTTCGGTCATCATGGCAACAGGCGGCGATGCGCTAGAAGCTGCCGCCAAACGCAACGCAAACGAACTTGCCGCTTCGGCTGGCGGCTCCGACGATGGCTCCGGTTCTCGCCGCCCGGATGATGCTGCCTGGCGGCAAATCATCGACGCCTTGCCCGATGCGGCCATCGCGCTCGATGGCGGCGGCATGGTGCTGCATCACAATGCGCTCGCCAAGCATCTGTTCCCACGCCTGCGTTCGGGTCAATCTCTCGGGCTGACGTTGCGTCACCCGCAGCTTGTCGACGCGATTGCCGATGTTGATCGCACTTCGGAACAGCGCATCGTGCAGATCAACGATCGCGTGCCCGTTGAGCGGCGCATCGAAGTTACAGTATCGCGCTTGGCCCGAAGCCGTACGTCGCGGCCGGCACCGGATGTCTTGCTGATATGCCGCGATTTATCGGAACAAGACCGCCTAGCCCAGATGCGCGCCGATTTTATTGCCAACGCCAGCCACGAATTGCGCACACCGCTTGCCTCGCTGCGCGGCTACGTTGAAACCCTGCAGGGCCCGGCCCGCAACGATCAGCCGGCGCGCGAAAAGTTTCTTGGCATAATGGCAAGCCAGGCGGCGCGCATGACGCGCCTCATCGATGATCTGTTGTCCCTCAGTCGTGTCGAAATGCGCGTGCACTTGCCGCCCAAGGGAACAGTGGATCTGCGTGAGGTGGCCGGTTACGTGGCGCAAACGCTCGACCCGCTCGCGCGCGACATGAAGATCACCATATCTGTCATGGGTGTCAGCCGCCCGGCGCGCGTGCGTGGCGAACGCGAAGAACTCGTGCAAGTGGTGCAAAACCTAGTGCAAAATGCTATCAAGTATGGGCATGAGGGCGGCAAGGTCGAAATCTCGGTCTCGCGCGTCGAGGAAGGGCATCCGCCGGTGCAACGCGTGCTGCTTGCCGTCGCCGATGATGGCCCGGGGATTGCCGCGCAACATTTGCCGCGGCTGACTGAGCGCTTTTATCGCGCCGACGTGGCAACCAGCCGTGACAAGGGCGGTACGGGTCTGGGCTTGGCCATCGTGAAGCATATTGTGTTGCGTCATCAAGGGGATCTGCGGATCGCCAGCGTGGTCGGTCAAGGATCGACATTTTCTATCGCGTTCGACGACCTTGACGTGAGAGACATGCGGGCCGCCACAAATTCTGAATGAGTCAGATTTTATTGATGTAATTCATAGTGTTGATCTGTCATAAAATGATTGTGCTACGCTCGTATACCCTCGTCCAACGGCATCTGGGTTGATGCCGCTGCGGCTGACGGCCTTGAGGGCTTGGACCACCGCTCCCACCCAATAGAGATGGAGTCTAGCGTGAACACAAAGTTCATCGCCTTATCGGCAGCCACAGTGGCTGGCCTTGTCGCTTTTGCAGGTGCGGCTGCAGCACGCGACCAAATTCGCATCGTCGGTTCTTCGACGGTGTACCCTTTCACAACGGCTGTTGCCGAGCAGTTCGGCAAGGCCAGCGGTAAGACACCGGTTGTTGAATCGACCGGTACGGGCGGCGGCCTGAAGTTGTTTTGCGCCGGCGTCGGCCCGGACCATCCCGATGTCGCCAACGCTTCGCGCAAGATCAAGAAGGGCGAGTTCGATGACTGCCAGAAGAACGGCGTCAAAGACATCGTCGAACTCAAGGTCGGCATCGACGGTCTCGTGATGGCAACCGCCAAGAGCGGCCCGGACCTTAACCTGACGCAGGATCAGGTTTTCCGCGCACTCGCCAAGGAAATCGTCGGCGCTGACGGCAAGCTTGTCGCCAACCCGAATAAAACCTGGAAGGAAGTCGACGCTTCACTTCCCGACGCCAAGATCGAAGTGCTTGGCCCCCCGCCCACCTCGGGCACACGCGACTCGTTCCTAGAACTCGTCATGGAAAAGGGCGCTGAGAAGAACGACGTTCTGAAAGCCATGAAGGACGACGACAAGAAGAACAGCACGAAGAACTTCGAGAAGGTCTGGAAGTCAATTCGCGAAGACGGCGCCTACATCGACGCTGGCGAAAACGATAACCTGATCGTCCAGAAGCTCGAAGCCAACCCCAAGGCTGTCGGCATCTTCGGTTACTCGTTCCTCGAAGAAAACACCGCCAAGATCAAGGGCGCTCAGATGGGCGGCGTTGCTCCTGACTATGACACGATCTCAACGGGCAAGTATCCCGTTTCGCGCCCGCTTTTCATCTACGTGAAGAAGCAGCACATTGGCGTGATCCCAGGGCTGAAAGAGTTCGTGATGGAATACACATCAACGAAGGCCATTGGCGAAGATGGCTATCTTTCGAAGAAGGGTCTCGTTCCCCTCCCGAAGGCTGACGCCGACGCTTCGATGAAGTCTGCAAGCGAACTCGCAGTGATCGCCGCACCTTCGTCGTGAAGTTATAGAACGTAAGCCGGGGCCGTGGCACACGTGCGTGCCGCGCCCCGGTGTCTAGCCGCTTTCAGCGCCTTTACACCAATTGCAGGCCACTTAGTGGGCCAAGCCAGGGTAGACGTCCCATGAGTGCAGTTTACTTTCTCGCTCTGGCGCTTTTCGTTATAGCGGCCTTTTTTTATGGCCGCAGCCGCGGCGTTGCGTTCCGGACCAACGCGGGTTCAGACCTCGTGCACTCATTGCCTGCCTATCACGGCTGGTTCGTAGCGATCTCCGCGGCCCTCCCGATGTTTCTCCTCTTTGCAGTCTGGACGATCGCTGCTCCCCATTTGATTGAGGCGCAGGCGCTTGCACAGCTTCCCCAATCCATGCAGTCGGCCGACCCGCTGGCGCGCGCCACGGCTTTGAGAGAAATCTCCAATGCGATGTCAGGTGGCGCGTTGTCGGATTCAGCGACACCAGAGGTGAGGTCCGCTGCTGAGACGATGGCATCGCTCTCGGCCCTGAGCAGCTGGGGCCGCTTGGCTGCCGGCTTACTACTTGCCGCAGTTGGCTTCTTGTGGGGTGCTTCGCGCCTTCGGCCAGATTTTCGGGCCCGCAACCGCGTGGAGCGCGCCGTCATCTGGGTTTTGATCGCCTGCTCGGGCGTGGCTATTCTGACAACCGTCGGTATCGTATTTTCGGTGCTGTTTGAGACGCTGCGTTTTTTCGGTAAATACCCGTGGAACGAATTCCTGTTCGGCCTGCAGTGGTCACCGCAGATCGCAATGCGCTCGGATCAGGTCGGCCAGTCAGGTGCATTTGGCTTCGTGCCGCTGTTCGTCGGCACCATGCTGATCATGCTGACGGCAATGCTGGTAGCCGCCCCGGTTGGCCTGTTCGCCGCCATATACATGGCTGAATATGCGTCACCGCGCGTACGCAGCATCGTAAAGCCAGTGCTTGAGGTTCTGGCTGGTGTGCCAACCGTCGTGTTTGGGTTCTTTGCAGCCCTCACGGTGGCTCCATTTGTGCGCTCAGCTGGTGCTTACATCGGATTGGACGTCGCATCTGAATCGGCCCTCGCGGCAGGCTTCGTGATGGGCGTGATGATCATTCCGTTTGTCTCGTCCCTTTCAGACGATGTGATCAACGCCGTGCCGCAATCTCTGCGCGATGGATCGTATGCGCTGGGCTCCACCAAGTCTGAAACGATCAAGAAAGTTATTCTGCCCGCGGCACTGCCCGGCATCGTGGCGGCCATGATGCTCGCCGTCAGCCGCGCCATCGGTGAAACCTTGATCGTGGTGATGGCCGCTGGCCTTGCTGGAAATCTCTCGTTCAATCCGCTCGACGCCGTCACCACCATCACGGTGCAGATCAAGACGCTGCTCGTGGGTGACCAGGAGTTCGATAGCGTCAAAACGCTGTCGGCCTTTGCGCTCGGCTTCGTGCTGTTCTTCTTCACCCTGATCCTCAACGTGATCGCGCTCAGGGTCGTCAAAAAGTATCAGGAGCAATATGACTGACGCGACATTCAACGGATCAGGTGAGGGATCGGGCGCGTCGTTAGAGACGAGCCGGACAAGGCGGCTTGACGTGACCTCCGATGCCGCAATCGCGCGCATCAAGGGCCGTTACAGAGCCGAACGCCGGTTCAAGTTCTACGGGATCGCTGCGATTGCGTTTGCTGCGGCGTTCCTGTTCATTCTTTTGGGCGACATCATCACCAAGGCGCTGCCAGCCTTCACCAAGGCGCAGCTTGTGCTGAATGTGCCCGTTGCGGCAGAGCATATTGATGCCGCGAAGCCCGCCGCCGGCGACTTCGACGCAACGGTCCGCGATGCGCTGCGGGCGCAATTCCCCGCAGTCACGGCGCGCGCGGACAAAAAGGCCCTCGATAGTCTTTTGTCTTCTGGCGCGGCCGACGCATTGCGTCAAAGCGTGCTGTCTGGTGAAGCGGCCGTTGGCAGCAAAGTTACAGTTCCGGTGTTGCTCTCGTCGGACGCCGATCTTTATGTGAAGGGCTCAACCACCAAGCGCCGGACTGTTGCGGGGGATGGCACCGCTACGCTTACGGGCACACCAGATGCGATTGTTATTACAACGAACATGCCCTCGTTCGCGAAAGAAGGCGAGACCGTCAAAACGGTGATGCAGGAAACCGCCGCGCGCCTGAAACTTCAGGTTGGGAAAATTAGCCTCACGCTGGTCTCGACGGAGGCCGATCTCAAAGCCGCGCAGTCGAGGCTGCAGGGCGCCATCGCAGCTGGCGATAAGCCGCTCGAAAAAAGGCTGACGGCCAGCGTTGCCGAGTTTAACGCAACACGCGATGCGCTTTTGGCGCAGAGTGATGCGGCACAGGCTACCTTGTCTGGCATTACAGAGCGTGCGGCTAAGGTCGGGTCAGCGGAAATTCTCGACAGTCAAATGCCTTCCGTGCTGATCAACATCAACGGCGGAACCGTCAAGGCATCCAAGCTGGAGCCGAACCGCATCGAAGGGACGGTACTCGTGCCGCTCGCCTCCATGG